>JACIWD010000144.1 GCA_014361165.1 Candidatus Mnemosynella bozhongmuii | reverse complement strand
GAAGAACTCGCTTATTGTTTTTCTGTGTCTTCTCTGCTGGAAATTGTATATCAGAGGAGTTATCGGATCTATCGCAATTCTCAGATCCTCTTCCGTCATCTCCTCTTCGAGCTCCTGAATGAAACGGGAAAGAAGGACGATGTCTTCTCCATGCGTGTGAATTATCCTGAGCCTTTCCTCATCAATCCATCTCTCAACTTCCTTCCACCCCATCTGCCTGCACTCTCTTAAAATCTGTTCCGGATTCATCTCCATTGAAATGAAAACTCCCTTCTCTCCTCTGCTCAGCCCGTAGTTCAGGAATTGCATCGAAAAGGTTGTCTTTCCTGTTCCGGTTCCACCGTAAACCATGTTCACGGTGTTGTTTCTGAATCCGCCTCCGATGAGATCATCAAGCCCGTATATTCCGGTTGGAATCCTTCTCTCCATTCCAGGAACCTCCAAATGCCTATTGTGTTTTAACTATTTATAATGCTTCTTCCAATTTTCTCATGGATGAAAATAATCCTCCTGAGCTCGTATTTCCCTCCGCACGTTGGAGGAGTCGAGAGACATGTTGAGGGTCTTGCGAGAAATCTTCATGAGAGAGGATTTGAAGTCGAGGTGATAACCTCGAGCTCTTCGGGAAGGGGAAACTTTCCCTTTCCTGTGAGAAGATTGCGAAGCATCCATCTTCCATATTCTCCAATCGTACCCTTCCTGAGAAGAAAGCTCGAGAAGATAAAAGGAGATGTCTTTCACTCTCACACTCCGCCCCCGTTCTTCTCATCTGCTCTCAGAAAGTCCCCTCATGTGATAACGTATCACTGTGACATAGAGATTCCCTCCTCGTATCGCGGCATTCCAGTTCCAGAAGCGATTTCAGAGAAAATTATCAGAAAAACCGACAGAATGCTCTCTGAGGCCATTGAAAGAGCAGATGCAGTAATAGCAACAACTAAAAGTTATGCGGAAAGCTCAAGGATTCTGAGGAATGCAGATTTTCACATCATTCCGAATGCGATAGATCTGAGGGAGTTTGAGGGAGAGTGCGAGGAGAAGGAGCCTCTTGTTCTGTTCGTCGGAAGACTCTCCTGTTCAAAAGGAGTTGACGTTCTCATAAGAGCACTCACAGAGCTTGAAGTTGATGCGAGGTGCATGATAATAGGTGAGGGTGAGGAGAGAGGAAGATTTGAAAGGCTCGCAAGAGAGCTTGGAGCGGAGGTTGAATTCACGGGATATCTTCCGAGAGATCAGCTCATCAGGAATATGAAGAGGGCATCCCTTCTTGTCCTCCCCTCGGTTTCGAGGCTGGAAGCATTCGGAATAGTTCTGCTTGAAGCGATGGCATGCGGAACTCCTGTTGCAGCATCCGACATTCCCGGAGTCGGAGAAATCGCCCGTGAGGGTGGATTCGTCTTCCCTCCCGGAGATCACAAAAGACTCGCGGAAATAATAAATGATGTTCTTTCGGATGAACAGAAGGTCAGGAGAATAGGGAGAAGAGCCAGAAGAATCGTCAGGGAGAAATACTCCTGGGATGTTGTTGCTGAGAGAATCATAAAGCTCTATGAGGAGGTCTCCCGATGAGAATTGCGGTGATAATACCGGTCTCTCCATTTGAGCCTGAGAGAACAGTCAGAAGGTCTGCGGAACATTTCAGCAAGCTTGCAGAGAGAAAGAATCTCAGAGTCTGTTATGTTCTTGATGATGAGAGAATGGGAGACATTCTTCGAGAGTTCCCTGTAGAGGTCATAATTCGCGGGACTTCAAGAGGTAAAAGGGCAGGAGCTTTAAATGATGCTCTCAAAGTTGTTGAAGAGGATTTCGTAGCAATTTTCGATGTTGACTGTGTTGTTGGAGAGGATTTTTTCGATAAGGCTCTTGAGGTTCTTCAGAAAGACGAGAAAATTGCCATCGCGAGCGGATGCAGGAGAGTTCTTAATGAAAAAAGCTCTCTCGTTACAAGAATCGTCTCCTCCGAGTATCACTTTTTCTGCGATATTTTCAGACTCATGAACCATTTCGGCGGTTTTCTCCACTTCAACGGACTCATAGGTCTTCTGAGAACCTCAGCTCTCAGGGATAAGAGCTTTAACGAGCAGGTTCTCTGCGAGGATGTTGAGATGATGAACAGGCTCTTTCTCGAGGGTTTCAGAGCCAGGTTAATTGCATCACCGATCCGCGAGGAGGCTCCACTCACTCTTGCGGATCTCATAAATCAGAGAATCAGATGGTCTGCAGGAGCGGTAGAGAGTTTAAGATTCTTCTCTTTGAAAATTCTGCGAGCTCCTTTTCCGCTCTCATTCAAACTCTCCTGGTTTGCCACAATGCTGAGCCCTTTTTACTCCTTTCTGCTCTCATTTCTCGTTCCCCTGTATTCATGGAGGCTTCTTCAGATATCGGAGAGCTGGAAGGATTTCCTCATTCGCTTTTTCGGACTGTTCTTTTATGGCTGGATAATCTCTTTCTGCGCTTTTTCAGCTCTTCTTAAGAAGATTTCCGGAAGAAGAATAGAATGGAGAGCCCTCAAAAGATCGTGATGCTTCAATGAGAATATTTATAGAGTGGAAAATGGAGCTAATGATTAATGGTTGAGGATGAGATTGAAAAGGTTGAGGTCAGAGGAATTTACCTGGCTGAAACACCAGATGGTTCAGCACCGGTAGTAATTCTGCAGAACGATGAATTTGTGCTCCCAATTTACATAGGAGTTTCTGAGGCAATGGCGATACATTCCGCTCTCGAAAAAGAGGTGCCTCCCAGACCGATGACTCATGATCTCTTCATCTCGGTTCTCGAAGGATTGAACGTCTCTCTTTCTCAGGTGATCATAGATGATCTTGAAGAAGGAATTTTCTATGCTCGCCTGATTCTCGATTGCGGGGGCTCTAAAAAGGAATTTGACGCAAGACCGAGCGATAGCATAGCACTTGCTCTGAGAACAAATGCCTCAATTTTTGTTGCGAGAAGTGTTATTGAGAAGGCCGGAATTCCGAGAGATGAATTTGATGATATGAGGGACAGGTATTTTGAAATCTGATAAGAAAAAATGTAAATAGTCATTCAGAAAATTCTCTTCCGGGGTGAGAGTTATGAAGATAACCTGGCTTGGCCATTCCGCATTTCTTCTTGAGGGTTCGAAAAATGTTCTCATAGATCCATTTCTGAGCGGGAACCCTCTTGCTGCGAGGAAAGCAGATGAAATTGCAGCAGATGTGATCTTCGTGACTCACGGACATGGAGATCATCTCGGAGATGCGGCAAGCATAGCGAAGAGAAACAGTGCTCCTGTTGTTTGCATCCATGAACTTTCGGTGATTCTTGGCAGAGAAGGTGTGAATGCAGTTGGCATGAATATCGGGGGAACCGCAGAGGTCAGTGGAGTGAGAATCACGATGGTGAAAGCTGTTCATTCTGCCGATGTTGGAGAGGAGCCTCTGAGCGCAGGAGCTCCTGCGGGAGGAGTGATAGAGATGGACGGAGTCAGAGTCTATCACACCGGAGATACCGATGTTTTCATGGACATGCAGCTAATCGGAGAACTTCACAAGCCAGATGTCATGCTCCTTCCAATCGGAGATTACTATACAAT
>JACIWD010000143.1 GCA_014361165.1 Candidatus Mnemosynella bozhongmuii | reverse complement strand
TTTCTGATAAGAAGGTTTGCCCTGAAGGAGGCGGAATATTCGAGAAGAAAGCTGGAAGAAGAGAATGAAGAGATAATTCTCAGACTTGCGCAGGAGCTCGGAGTTGAGGTCGAGAAGGAAGGAGAAGGATATTCAATGCACTTCACCACATTTCTGAGATATGCAACAAAACTGCGGGGAACAGGAGAGGATGAAAAATGGAGGCTGATAAACAGAGAGCTGAGAAAGGGTTGCATCCCGGTTTCGAAAGAGGAGCTTCTGAGACTCCTTCAGGAAGCGATAAGAGAGAAAATCGAAAATGAGCTTCCGCTCAAAGTGGGAAGAGAGGTCTGCGAGCACATCCGCTTCATCATCGAGGAGCTGAAAGAGGAACTTGAAGCTTTCAGAAAGAATTTCACCTCTGAAGGCATTCAGAAGTTCAGCAAGAAAGCTCTCCCGCCCTGCATGGAAAATCTTCTCGAGATGGTGCTGAGCGGAAAGAATCTGCCACATGCCTCAAGATTTGCTCTGACCTCATTTCTCCTCTCAACAGGTCTGAGTGTTGATGAGGTGGTCTCAATTTACAGAAATTCGCCTGATTTTGATGAGGAGAAGACGAGATATCAGGTCAGACACATTAATGGTGCAACCGGAACAAAATACATTCCTCCCTCCTGCGAGACCATGAGAGTTTACGGAGACTGCATTAAATCGGAAATATGCGGGAATGCGAAACATCCTCTTCAGGTCTACAGGAGACTTCTCAGAAGATCAGAGATCCTCGAGAGAGATGGTGGTGGTTAGCTTCACCTGCTTAACTCCTCGAAGAGCCATCATTTTCTCCGCCATTGCCTTAACTTTCTTTGCATCCCCCTTAACAAGAATTGCCTCAAGGCAGTTATGGTGATCGAGATGGAGATGGACAGAGACTCTGATGATGTCATTGAAATCATGCTGTATTGATGTCAGCGTTTCAGAAAGACCCCTCTGGTGATGATCATAGATCACCGTAATCACTCCAATTCTTTCGCCTTCTTCGGCACTCATCCACTCGTAATCCGCAATGTAATTTCTTATTGCATCCCTTATTCCTTCAGACCTTGAGGAATATCCTCTCTGGGCTATTATCTCATCAAATCTCTTAAGAAGGCTGTCACTTATCGAAACCCCTATTCTGGTTATGCTGCTACGCTCCATATTCCAGCACCTCAATATCTTTTCTGGATTCCATCTTATTAATCAAATCGCTTCTCGCCTCAACTCTCACAAAAATGGAGCTGCCGAAGCTCACCTTCAGAACCCTTGACTCCTCATAAAGTTCGTGAAGAATTCTCAGTCCCTCAGAGCTCATTGGAAGTCTGAGCTCATAGTGTCTCCATTTCGGAAGCTCCTCCGATATTTTCTCAAGAAGCTCCGGAATTCCCTCTCCGGTGACAGCTGAGACAAAAACAGTATTGTGCAGAAGATTTTCAAGCCTGTTAACCCTCTCCTCCAGCTCTCTCTTGCTGATCTTATCCACCTTGTTCATCACTGTTATCAGAGCACCTGAGAAGTTATTTTCGTGGAGAATCTCATGCGATGTTTTCAGTTTTCTTCTCATGCTCTCGACATCTTCAGAGGCATCCACAACGAGGAGGATGAGATCTGAGGAGAAGATTTCCTCCATCGTTGATCTGAAGGCTGCAACCATCCAGGGCGGGAGATCCTTTATGAAGCCAACGGTATCGGTTATGAAAACTCTTCTCCCGTTAACTCTGAGCTCCGAAGTTGAGGGAGAGAGAGTTGTGAAGAGCCTGTCATCGGAGACGACAGCCTTTGAGGTCAGCCTTCTCATGAGCGTGCTCTTTCCCGCATTCGTGTATCCGGCGAGGGTCACGAGGTAGCCCTCTTCTTTTCTCCTCCTCCTTATATTTTCAAGAACCTTCTCTCCGGAAGAGAGCTCTCTCTTAATCTCCTGAATTCTTCTTCTTATGTCCCTCTCGTAGAGGTCATAATATCTTCCAAGGCTCTTGAATCCGGGCCTCTCACCCCTTTTCATGAGGGAGACCATTCTTCTTGCCCTCGGAAGCTCGTAAATAAGTTTTGCAAGCTCAACCTGAAGCTGAGCCCTCCTTGTTCTGGCATTTTTTGCAAAGATTTCGAGAATGAGATTGAACTTGTCGATGACCTCAACATTTAGCTCGGATGTCAGATTGTAAATCTGGGATGCAGTGAGCTTGTTCAGAAATATCACCTTATCCGCTTTTCTCTCTTCAACAATTCTCTTGAGCTCTTTCAGTTTCCCTCTACCTATCTGATATGCCCTGTCAACACCTCTCTGCTGAACCAGGATCGATACCACCCGATAGCCTGCTGATTCCGCAAGAGCAACCATCTCATTCAGATCTTCCGAGATATCCTGTCCCGGCTCTTTCCGGGCAACTATTACTGCCCTCATGATTCCTCCTGAAGAAGTGCTCTGACCTCATTTGTTATGAGATGGGCAAGATGCTGAAGTCTTCTCTCTCCAATGCTCTCCAGATATCTGACCTTTCTTCCCAGAATGCTCTCAACTCTCCATTCAGGTTCATTGAAAAACTCTCCAGCTTCGGATACGATCACCTCGGCACTCATCCCGTTTACCGTCTCTTTTATGAACTCAACTATATCAGAGAATTCGGGAGCTCTTTCCAGCAGCTTTCTTTTTATTGAGAGTTTCTCAACAGAGAGAATCGAATAAGCGGTCACCTTGGCTTCAACCGCCGCGCAGACCATCAGATATTCTCCCTTTTCGTTTGCATGCCTTCCGGATATGTCAACCGCTATTAGCCTCTCAGCCATACTGAAGAACCCAGATCTCCGGTCTTTCTGGAAGCCTTACCTCAACCTCACTCTCGCGGAACTCTCTGACGTTCTCTTTTCCTCTGAGAAATTCATCCACGGGCTTTATCGGGAAATCTATGACCGGAGTCTTGTAATGCATCGGAACTGTCACTCTCGGAGACATCCTTTCCACGAGCTCTGATGCCTCCTCGGGCCCTATTGTGAAATGACCTCCAACAGGAATCATCAGAACATCCACATCGCCTATCTCCTCTATTTTTTCATCGCTCAGCCTTTCACCGAGGTCTCCCAGATGACAGAATTTTATGCCGTTCATCTCGAAGACATAGATTGTGTTCTCTCCTCTGAGCCTTCCGCGAGAGCTGTCGTGATAGCTCGGGATTCCCCTGAATGTCACCCCCATGACCTCATGAACTCCGGGAGTTCTGATAATCCTGAAGTCACCTTCGATAACATCTGCTCTGTTGTGGTCGAAGTGGTCATGAGTGATGAGAACCACATCTGCCCGGGTTTTCGGAGTTGGATAGCCAACATCTCTCTCATGAAACGGATCTATAACCACGGTTATGTCACCGGAGATTCTGAAGCAGGCATGTCCAAACCACCTGAGCTTCACAACTTCAGACATCAATGGTTTTCTTTGAACCAGAAACTAAAAAAGTTTTTTCACAGAGGCACCTGAGACCTCCGAGTTTCAACGACAAAAAAGGAGAGGATGAAGACTATGGAGAGAACCGCAAGATAGAAGAGGAATGTGATCTGATAACCCTGAGGCGAGTAGCCTCCGTTTAAACGACCTCCAAGCTCTATGAGATATCCCGTGATTCCCTGAAGAAGGGCAGCTCCAATGAAGGCTGCCATGTTCAGGGTTGCGAGGCCTGTTGCAATGTTATCTTTCGGGAAGCTCTCCTTTCCGATTGTCTGAAAAATAACCGCCACACCATTGAAAAATCCGAAAAGGAAACAGAGAGGATAGTAGAGAAATAGAGGAGCTCTTCCAAAAAGAACTGAGAATGGAATCCAGCTGAGAATCATTCCCAAAAGAGCAAGCTGGTAAATTATTTTTCTTCTTCCAAGTTTATCGGAGAGAGTTCCTCCAAGAGGCGAGCCAAATATCACTCCGATGCTTATCATCATGATTATCATTGCTCCCTGCTCCTTCTCAATTCCGTAGACATCGATGAAGAAGTTCACTCCGCAGAGACCCTGAAATCCCATCATGACTCCGTAGGTTATCATCGAGGTCATGAAGAGAACTCTGAAATTTCTGTTCCTGAGAACCTTCCTGAGGGATTCAGAAACTCTCTCCCTTCTCACAGAACTTTGTGGATGAAGTGGAGCTGGAGGGTCATCCCTTACGAAAGAGAAGTTGAGGAGGATGAGCAGAAAGATGATTGTGGAAACTATCAGAAAGGAATTTCTCCATCCCGTGATGGAGACGAGAAGGGCAAGAGGGGCTGAAGAAACAAGAGCTCCGAGAGTGCCTATGGATATCAGAAGCCCGTTCATCCTTGCGAACTCCTCTGTTCGGAACCATCTTGTCAGAATCCTCTGAGTTGGAACGAAAATTCCTCCTCCACCGAACCCAATAAGGGCTCTTCCAATGCTCAGAAATGTTACATCTGGTGAGAGGGCAAATATCAGAGTTCCGAGAAGGGTGATGGATGCGAACAAACCCACGGTTTTCTTTGAGCCAATTGTATCAGCAAGAACTCCAACCGGAAGCTGAGCAGCCGCATAGGAATAGAAGTATGTGGAGGACATCAATCCTATTATCGCCGCTCCTGCAGAGAACTCCTCCATGAGGTCACTTGCTATAACAGCAGGAGAGGTTCTGAAGAAGTAAACAAAGAAGTAGAGGGATGCGAGAATTGAGAAGATTAGCCAGCGGCCTTTGAGCGAATCGTGATGCATCAGAAATAAATTTTCTCAAGCCTTCTTAACACTTTTTCCTTTACCTCTTCATCGACATAACCGAGTCCAGAGAGCTCTGCAAACTTTCTCAGCCTCTCAAAAAATCTCTTTCTGACCTCACCCGAGAGATTCTCATCGAGAAATCTCCAGAGTTCCTCCTTATCAGCATCCTTCATGAGTATTGCTCCAACATGCCTGACATCGTAAACAAAAGGGTCTTCAGCCTCAAGAGCATCTCCGAATCTCGAGGTAAGAACCTTGTCTGTGAGGACAGCATAGGGGTGCCCAACCGGGATTCTGAGAGTGAAGCCATCGATAGATTTCTCGAGGATAATCTTTGTTCTCTCATAAAAGGGGAAGAGGTCTTTCGAAAGAACATCAACGTTTATCCAGTGATTTTCAACTCTGAGCAGAGAGCTGAGAGCTGAGAAATCAACATCACTCATCTCTCCGGTTATGTGCATCTCAAAGGGAAGTCTCTCAACAATCCCTCTGAGATTGTCCCGGGAGGGAACGAGAATATCAATGTCCCACAGACAGGGGAATTTCAGATAGCAGTTCACAAGCAAGGAAAAGCCACCGATTATTACAAACCGCTCTCCTGCTGAATAAATTGAGGAGAGTTCCTGGAGGATTCTGAGCATCGGAGTTTTATAGGGCAGATATTCTGTCCAGTTCTCAACCATTCGCTCGGAGTATCTCAGCCAACATATTTGAAATTTCCGATGGAGTTCTCGCAACCCTGGCTCCAGCCTCTTCAAGTGCTCTCTGCTTAGAGAGAGCGTCTCCTCCTCTCTCTATTATTGCCCCTGCATGGCCCATCTTCTTCCCGGGAGGTGCCGAGATTCCTGCAATGTAACCAACAACCGGCTTCCTCATCTTCTCTATTATCTCGGAGGCTCTCTCTTCTGCATTTCCTCCAATTTCGCCTATGAGAACGACAGCATCAGTTTCCTCATCCTCCTCGATGAGCGGAAGAAGGTCCACGAAATCGGTTCCTATGACGGGATCTCCGCCTATTCCGATGCATACTGACTGGCCGAGATTCCTTGAGCTCAGGCTGTGTGCAATCTCATATGTCAGAGTTCCGCTTCTTGAAAGGACTGCAATTCTTCCCTCTTTGAAAACCTGCGAGGGCATTATTCCTATTTTGCATTTCCCGGGTGCGATAATTCCCGGTGTATTCGGACCTATGATTCTGAGACCTCTATCGAGAGCCCTCTCAACAAATTTCATCGTATCATGCACCGGAATTCCCTCGGTTATAACAACAATCGGATTCATCGAGAACTCTATTGCTTCGATCACCGCATCCTTTGCGTATCTGGCAGGAACGAATATTATTGATGCGTCTGCATCCTGTTCTTTGAGAGCCTCCTCAATCGAATTGAAAACAGGGACTCCGTGAACCTCCTCACCCTTCTTTCCCGGTGTGACTCCTGCAACTATTTTTGTCCCGTATTTCAGCATCTGCTCTGTGTGAAACCTTCCCTGCTTTCCGGTTATTCCCTGAACAATAACCCTTGTGTTCTCATCAATCAGGACCATTTCACAACACTCTCCACGGCTTCTTCAAGAGTTTTCTCAACCTTTATGCCAGCTTTTTCAAGAATCTCCCTTCCTTCCTCCTCCCTTGTTCCCATCATCCTGATTACCGTTGGAATCTTCGGCGAGGCTTCGAGAATTCCATAGGCAACTTCATCGCATCTGGTTATTCCTCCGAGAATGTTTATGAGAAGTTTCCTGACCTTTGGATGTTGCAGAACAATTTTTATGGCTTCTCTCACCCTCTCCCTATCTGCACCTCCGCCGAGGTCGCAGAAATCCGCGGGTTCTCCTCCCTTAAGTTTCACCAGATCCATTGTTGCCATGACAAGACCTGCACCGTTTCCGATGATTCCTATATCGCCATCGAGCTCAACATAGGCTATTCCCTTCTCTCTTGCGAGCCTCTCCCTCTCGTTCATCTCCTCATAATTTATCTCGAAGTTCTGGCGGAAAAGAGCGTTATCATCGATTATCATCCTTGCATCCGCTGCAATGTAGCGTTTTCCATCGTAAATCAGCGGATTGATTTCAAGCAACTGCATGTCATATTTCTCGAATATCTCGTATACCCTCTCTATTATCCACTTCTCCTCCAGCTCGAGAAATGATGCAAGCTCCTCAACATCCTCCTTCCTGAGACCTCTGTTCGGGCTCACATGTCTGATCAGAATCTCCTCCTTGGGGACAGACTCAATATCGACTCCACCCTTCGGACTCGCTATCACAGCTGGCTTTCTCTCAGCTCTATCCACGATGACTCCGAGATACAGCTCCTTCTCTATTTTCAGCTTCCTCTCAACGAGAAGTCGCTCAACCCTGTAACCGTGAATTTCTGATGAGAGAAGCTTTTCCGCCTTCTCTCTTGCCTCCTCTGGAGAGGATGCAAACAGAACTCCTCCAGCTTTACCTCTACCTCCGCTCAGAATCTGAACCTTCAGAGCGACCTCTCCAAGTCTTCTTGCGACTTCCTGGGCCTCCTCAGGAGAGGAGACCACGCAGCCCTCGGGAACGGGTATTCCGTGAGCCTTCAGGATTTCCTTTCCCTGATATTCATAAAGCCTCATGCCAATCCCTTCGCAGCTCTCAATCCAACTTCAAACGCTTTTCTGTTCATTTCTTCTGTTCCTTTCGGCGTTCTGTTCTCTATAGCCTTCATCACGCTTTCCGGAGAGAGTATTTTCGTCAGTCCAATGAGAGCTCCGAGGGTCACGATGTTTGTGACAATTGCCCTTCCAATTTCCTCAACCGCCATTCTCGTGAACGGAATTCTGTAGACCTTTCCCTCAACTTCCGGAACTCTCTTCACCTCATCCTCATCAACAATCAGGATTCCTCCCTTCTTCAGCATTCCGGCATAGCTGTCGCAGGCTTCCTGAGAGAGAGCAACCACGATATCAGCGGATGTGACCTTCGGGAAGTCGATTGGTTCATCGCTTATGATGACTTCTGACTTGCTTGCTCCTCCACGGGCCTCGGGACCGTAGGATTGAGTCTGGACAACATGAAGTCCCTCATAAATTGCTGCAGCTTCCGCGAGGATGATTCCCGCAAGTATCAGACCCTGTCCACCCTTTCCGCTCAGGATGATTTCATATTTCAAAATCCTTCACCTCCTGAATACTCCAATTCTTATTTTACCCTCCTCTCCTTTCAGAGAGGTCTCCTCCTTAAATTTGCGAAGCATCTGAATGTGATCCATTCTGTTCCTCCTTCCGAACTGAGTGGGGCACTGGGAGAGAACCTCTATGAAGGAGAAGCCCTCGTGATTGATTGCCTCCTTTATCGAGGATTTCAGCTGAAGGGGATGTGCGGTTGTCCATCTCGCCACGTAGGAGGCTCCTGCCGCCATCACGAGCTCGCAGAGATCGAAAGGTCTCTCCTTGCATCCTTCCGGAGTTGTTGTGGTTCTGGCTCTCTCCGGAGTTGTTGGAGAGACCTGCCCTCCGGTCATGCCGTATACCGAGTTGTTCGCAACTATTGAAATGAGATCGAGATCTCTTCTTGCGGCATGAATGAGATGATTTCCACCGATCGCTGCTGCATCTCCGTCTCCCATGAGGACAAAAACATTCATCTCTGGCTTCATCAGCTTAATTCCGGTTGCAAATGCAAGAGCTCTTCCGTGGGTTGTGTGAAGCGTGTGAAAATCAAGATATCCTGTTGCTCTTCCAAAGCATCCTATTCCCGAGACAGCCACAACCTCATCCTTCTGAATTCCAAGCTCATCTATCGCTCTGAGCATTGCATTTATTATCGTTCCATTCCCGCATCCCGGACACCAGATGTGGGGAAGTCTTCTGAAATAATCACGAATCCTCAACTTCTGACCCTCCTGATGGCTTCAAGAATCTCATGAGGATAGATGATCTCCCCATTCATCTTCGTCACGGATACGACATTTTCATTCACTTTTTTCAGATCCTCTGCGAGAAGTCCCGAGTTCATTTCGGGAACGATCAGCGTGAAGTCTCCTTCAGCAAGCTCATACGGGAATGGCCAGAGAGTCTTCACAACTATTGCACCGCACTTAATTCCCTCCTCTCTTGCCATTTTCATGGCCTTCAAGGAGGAGTATGCAACGCAACCATAGGAGAGAATCACGATTTCGGCATCATCAACCTCATGAGTCTCGAAAATCGTGATTTTATCCCTGTGCCTCTCAATTTTTCGAATAAGTCTTCTCAGCTGCCTCTCTATGACCTCCGGATCGTTTGTGGGAAATCCGTCATCATCATGAATGAGACCTGTGTAGTGATGCCTTTTCTTCCCTCCAATCGGATGAAACTCCGGAACATCTTCAATATCTGAGAGTTCAAGCTCCTCAACCTCTTCGGGAAGCTCAACATCAGTCCTCATGTGGCCCACAATTTCGTCGGCGAGAAGAATTACCGGAGTTCTGAGCATCTCCGCAAACTGGAATGCCCTGACCGTTAGCCAGAACATGTCAGAGACTGAAGAGGGAGAGAGAACAACTATTCTGTGATCTCCGTGAGTTCCCCATCTTGCCATCATGAGATCTCCCTGAGATGGTCTCGTTGCATGTCCGGTGCTCGGCCCAACTCTCTGGACATCCACGATGACGCAGGGAGCCTCTGTCATGATGGCGTATCCTATGTTCTCGGCCATAAGGCTCAATCCGGGACCGCTTGTTGCGGTCATGGCTCTCGCTCCGGTCAGAGCGGCACCTATGACAGCGGCAATGCTCCCTATCTCATCCTCCATCTGAATGAAGACTCCACCTCTCTTCGGAAGCTCAACCGCCATCATCTCAGCGATTTCAGAAGATGGGGTGATCGGATATCCGGCATAAAATCTGCAGTTAGCAGCAAGAGCCCCTTTAACGCATGCTTCGTTTCCCTGAAGAAGTTCAACCATCCTGAACGACCTCCAGAGCGAAATCCGGGCAGTAAATTTCACACAGGCCACACGAAACGCATCTTTCAGAGTCAACCCGAAGTTCGGAGTTGAGATGAAGGGCGCCTTTCGGGCAGATTTCAACACATATCCCGCATTTCTTGCAGAGCGAGTGATCCACCACTATCATCATCCCTTTCCCAGTTTTCCGCCATATATAAGGATTTTCAATTAAAAAAACGAATATATTTGGTGCTTTTTAGAAAATATGAATTATTAGTATCAGAAAAATCACTAAAGTTTATTAACTCGCAGGTTCAACAGAACTCTGAAACTTAACTGGAGGTTTCGAAAATGGAGATGCCAAATGATTATGCATATTCTGTCAGAATGTCTCCGATGAAGTTCGGAGTGGGAGTTTCGAGAGAAATTGGAAATGATCTGAAGAGAATGGGAATTAAAAGCGTTCTGCTGGTGACAGATGAGAACCTTAACAGAAATACAGATATTCCGAAGAAGATTAAGGGATACATCGAACAGGAAGGAATTTCCGTAGAGGTTTACGATAAAGTTGAGCCCGAGCCGTCATACCAGAGAGTGAATGATGCTCTCGAGGTTGCCTCGAGCCTAGATGTTGATGCCTTTGTCGGGGTTGGTGGCGGAAGTGCAATGGATGTTGCAAAGGCAACCTCCCTTTATCTGACACATCCGGCAGACTTTTTCGATTACATAGGAAAGCCATTCGGTAAAGGAAAGCCGATTCCTCCGGGACCGATAAAGCCTGTTATCTGCGTTCCAACCACAGCCGGAACAGGAGCTGAGACAACTCCGATGGCATCCTTTGCAATACCGGAGAAGGGAATAAAGATAGGATTTGGAGCTCCGAACATGATGCCGGCTCTTGCTGTTGTTGATCCTCTCAATACCGTTACGATGCCCCCATCTGTCACGGTGGCAACCGGAGTTGATGCCCTGAGCCATGCCTTCGAAGCCTACACCGCGGTTGCATACAATGCAAGACCGATGCCCAGGACTCCGGAAGAGAGGCCTGTTTATGTTGGATGCAACCCCGTGACAGATGTTTTTGCGGAGAGAGCAATAGAGCTGATAGGGAAATACTTCAGAAGAGCTGTTGCAAAGCCGAATGATATTGAGGCGAGAAGCGGAATGTCTCTTGCTGCATTTCTCGCTGCGGTTGCCTTTGGAAATGCCGGAGTGCACATAAACCATGCGATATCATACTCCTTCCCCTATGAGAGGCATCTTCCGCATGGAATTGCGGTGGGACTCTGCTTCCCCGGAACTGCTCTGTTCACAGCTCCGATCTATCCGGAGAAGCATCTCAGGGTTGCGGAGCTTCTCGGAGAGAATACAGAAGGTGCATCAAAATACGAGGCAGGAGAGCTCGTTTACAATGCACTCGTGAGGCTGTACTACGACATTGGATTTCCGAATGGTATAAGCGAGTATTTTGATGAGAGCGACATTCCGGAGTTTGTGAAGAAGGCCTCTCAGCAAACGAGGCTTCTCTCAGCTGCATGCAGATATCCGAGCGAGAAGGACCTTGAGGAAATTTTCAGAAATTCCCTGAGCTTCTGGTGATTGTATGAGGGGGAACTGGGGCAGAATTCTCAGAGTGGATCTTTCGAGAAGGGAGAGCAGCGAGGAGGAGCTCCCTTCTGAGGTCATCGGCGGCAAAGATCTCGCATCCAGATTTCTTCTTCCTCTTTCCCCTGATTTAGATCCGTTTTCGCCGGAAAATCCATTCATCATTGCCACAGGACCGTTTAGCGGAACAGGATTTCCCGGATCTTCGAGATTTGGAGCCTTTTTCAAATCCCCTCTAACAGGAATCTTTGGAGAATCCTACTGCGGAGGATTTTTTGCACCAGAACTCAAGAAAACCGGATACGATGGAATCATAATCACGGGAAAGGCCAAGAAACCTGTTTATCTCTGGGTTCATGAGGGAGGAGTTGAGATCAGAGATGCATCTCACCTCTGGGGCATGGATGCATGGGAAACAGAGGATGCACTCAAAAAGGAGCTCGGAAAATGCGAGGTTCTGACCATAGGGATAGCCGGAGAGAATCTCGTGAGATTTGCAAATGTTGCTCACAGAAAAGGGAGGCAGCTCGGAAGAACCGGTGCTGGAGCAGTTATGGGCTCAAAGAACCTCAAGGCAATCGCGGTGAGAGGCGAGAAGGAAATTGAGATTGCTGATGAGGAGAGGCTGGAGAGACTGAAGGAAGAGGTGGTTGAGAGGAGCAAAGAGGTTCACAGAGCCATGAGCGAGTTTGGCACTCCGAACATCCTTGCGGTTTCCCACAATGCGGGAGCTCTCCCAACGAATTACTGGAAGGATGGAGCTCTTGAGAACCTGGAGGCTCTCAGCGCTGAAACACTGAAAAAGAAGTACTTCAAAAGGAGGACAACATGCTACGCCTGCCCGACGGCATGCGGAAAATACTCTGTGATTGACTCCGGCAGATTCGCAGGCACAGAGGTTGAAGGACCCGAGTATGAGACTCTCTATGCACTCGGATCTCTCTGCGGTGTTGAGGATGCTGAGGCGGTGATAAAGGGTAACGAGCTCTGCGACAGATTTGGAATAGATACAATGACCGCGGGAAATACAATTGCAATGGTGATGTATCTTATGGAGAGAGGAGTTCTCAAAGAGGATGATGTTGGCTTCAGAGTTACCTTCGGAGATTCAGAGGGAATGCTCAGGCTGATAGAGATGATTTCAAAGAGGGAGGGCTTCGGCGATATTCTTGCCGAGGGCTCTTACAGAGCATCCATAAAGCTTGGAGAGGATGCCAGAAGAGCGGTCATCCATGTTAAGGGACTTGAACCCGCTGCGTATGATCCGAGAGCTCTTAAAGGAATGGCTCTTGCCTATGCTGTCTCATCGAGAGGAGCTTGCCACCTCAGGCACATGGTGTACAGACCAAATCTTACAGGAAAGCATCCCTTTGATCCGCAGAAGTCTGTTGATCGTCTCTCTTATGATCAGGCAGAGATTGTTAAGGAGCTTGAGGACTTCTATGCCCTGACGAGCTCTTTGCTGATGTGCAACTTCTGGTGCCTCCCGACTGTTGGACCTGTTCTGTGGAACGAGCTGAAAGAGGCGTATGAGAGCATCACAGGAATTGAGATTGACATGGCGGGCTTCAAGGAGCTCGGAGCCAGAATAAATGACAGGGTGAGGGAGTTCAATGTGAAGTGCGGAGTGAGCAGAGAAAGCGACACTCTTCCGGAGAGATTTTTCAGAGAGCCTCTCGGAAGAGGTGCGTCTTCTGGAGAGATTGTTGAGAGAGAGAAGTTTGAGAAAATGCTCTCAGAATACTATTCCCTGAGAGGATGGGATGAGAAAGGAATTCCAAAGAGGTGAGCTTATGGGTTTGAACGAGGAGATAATTGAGAAGCTTAAGGAGATAGTCGGAGAGGATGACATAAGAGTTGATGAGCCATCCATCTACGTTTACTCCCGGGATGCAACAATCTTTCAGAGCTATCCGGATGTCATCGTGAGACCGGAGAGCACAGAAGAGGTTTCGAAGATTGTGAAGATAGCGTATGAGAACGATATTCCGATAACGCCAAGAGGCTCCGGAACATCTCTCTGCGGAGGTGCTGTTCCGACCCATGGAGGAATAGTGATAGACATGAGAAAGATGAACAGAATTCTCTCATTTAACATTGCGAATCAGACCGTTGAGGTTGAGGCCGGAGTTGTGTGCGATGATCTGAATGAGTTTCTCGCTCCTTACGGATATTTCTTCCCGCCTGATCCGAGTTCGAGCAGTGCCGCAACCATAGGAGGGATGATCGGAGCAAATGCAGCAGGAATTCAGGCTGTGAAATACGGGAAGACAATGGATTACGTGCTGAAGATTGAGGCTGTTGTTGCTAATGGTGAGGTCATAGAGGTAGGAGCAAACACTCTGAAGTCATCCTCCCAGTATGACTTCGTGCATCTCTTCTGCGGTTCTGAAGGGACTCTCGGAATCATCACAAAAGCGACTTTGAAGGTCATTCCGAAATCGAGATACTACAGGGCTGCAATTTTCTTCTTTGACGACATTGAAAAAGCTGGAAAGGCAATTGTGAACATAAAGTCCTCGGGTGTGATTCCGAACTGCATGGAGCTCATGGATGCTCCAACACTCAGAGATGGTGCCCGCTACACAGGTCTTGATCTTCCAGAAGTCGAGAGAGCTGAGGCTGCGATCCTCATTCAGGTTGACGGAAATGTTGAGGAGCAGGTTCAGAGAGAGCTTGAAATCTGCTTTGAGGCAGCGAAAAAAGCAGATCCATTTGCCTGGAGGATAGCTGAAACGGAAGAGGAGAGAGAGAAGATCTGGATGGCAAGGAAGGCAACCTATCCGGTTCACCTCCTCCAGTCTCCGCTGAATGTAATTGCAGAAGATTTGAGCGTTCCCGTGGATAAAATCCCGGAAGCTCTCAAGAAAATCATGGAGATTCCGAAGAGATTGAACGGAAAGATCAAGATTTCATTCGTCGGTCATGTCGGAGATGGAAACATCCATCCGGATTTCCTGATAGATGAGACCGATCCGGAGCAGTTTGAAGCTTTTCTGAAAGCACTTGAAATACTCTACAAGGAGATCGTGATTCCTCTCGGAGGAACGATCTCATCAGAGCATGGAGTTGGAATTCTCAGAAGGAAGTTCATAGCGATTGAAAGCGGAGAAGAAGTGATGGGTCTGATGAGGGAGCTTAAGAAGACTTTTGACCCGAAGAACCTCTTCAATCCAGGAAACGGAAAACCATGGGGAGATACTGCTGATCTCTCGAGAATAGACGAGACGAGAAAGATATGGCTTGAGAAGATTACTGAGACCAAGAAGAGGAACGGAAGAGGCTTCAAGCATCTCGACGAGCTGTGGAGAGAGACTCTTCTCTGCAACAGATGCTCCATGTGCGAGATAAAATGTCCCAGCTTTGATGAGTGGAAATGGCAGACAATAAGTCCAAGAGGGAGGGTTCAGCTTGCCAGAGCACTTGAAGAGGGACTTCTCGAAATATCCGAGGAGCTCAGAGACATTGTCTTCACCTGCAACACATGCGATTACTGCATCACAAAATGCCCCGGAAAGGTTCCCGTGGTTGATATCATCAGAGCTCTGAAGGCCGAGCTGAGTTCAAGAGGTCTCGGACCATCCGCTCACAGAAGAATTGTTGAAAATGTAAAGAACTTCGGAAATCCATACGGAGAACCAAGAGAAAAGAGAGGAGAGTGGATGGAGGGGCTCTGACCCCTCACTCTTTTTGCCATGCAGCTCTGAGCTTCTTTCCAACCTGCTCTATCAGAAGCTCCCTTTCTTTTTCTCTCAATCTTTTCAGCACCGGTCTTCCGGCAAGATTCTCAAGAGCCCACTCTCTTGCGAACTCTCCCGACTGAACCTCTTCAACAATCTCCCACATTGCCTGCCATGTCTGCTCATTGTTCAGAATTCTCGGACCTCTTGTGAGACCTCCGTATTCAGCGGTATCGGAGACATCGTTCCACATCTTCTCAAGACCTCCCTCGTAAATGAGGTCCACGATAAGCTTGAGCTCGTTCAGACACTCGAAGTATGCGACCTCTGGCTGATATCCCGCTTCAACAAGGAGCTGGAATCCCATCTTTATGAGCTCCGAGACACCTCCACAGAGAACAACCTGCTCTCCTATGAGATCGGTCTCAACCTCCTCTTTGAATGTTGTCTCTATGACTCCGACTCTTGTGAGACCCATGGCCTTTGAGAGAGCGAGAGCTATCTTCTTTGCCTCTCCGGTGTAGTCCTGATGAACGGCAAGGAGTCCCGGAACTCCAAATCCTCTCTTAAATTCCTCCCTGAATCTCTTGCCCGGTGCTTTCGGAGCAATCAGAATGACATCCACGAACTCCGGTGGTTGAATGAACCCATAATGAACATTGAAGGCATGTGCCCAGCAAAGAAGCTTTCCTGGCGAGAGGTTCGGCTCTATTTCCTTTTCAAAGACCTCCTTCTGAACCTCATCTGGAAGCAACACAAGAATGATGTCCCCTCTTTTCACCGCTTCCGAAATGCTCATCACTTCAAATCCATCTTTTTCCGCTCTTTCCCATGACTTCCCCTTTCTCAAACCTATGATCACGTTAACTCCGCTATCCCTGAGATTGTTCGCCTGCGCCATTCCCTGAGAACCGTATCCAAGAACTGCCACCACCTTTCCGTTGAGAACGGAAACATCTGCATCACCATCATAATATATCTTCGCCATCTTCATCACCTCAAACAAATCTTGCCGAGACCGATCCAAGCCTGTCAAACTCGGCAACCACGGAATCTCCCGGTCTGACGTCGAAAGCCCGGATCAGTGAGCCTGAAAGAATTATTTCGCCTTTTTTCAGCGAAACTCCAAATTCCGAGAGCTTGTTTGCAAGCCACGCGACCGAATCAGCCGGATTTCCGAGAACTGAGGCTCCTGCTGCGGTGGCAACAATCTCTCCATTTTTCCTCATAACAAGACCAACCAATCTCAGATCGAGATTGTCAATCCTTGTCATTCTGCTTCCGAGAACCAGTCTTCCAATTCCAGCGTTATCAGCAACAGTGTCGAAAATCTTTATTCTCCAGTCCTTTATTCTCGAATCTATTATCTCGAGAGCCGGAAAGACCCCTTCTGTTGCCTGAAGAACTCTCGCCGGAGTAACTCCTGGTCCTTCGAGGTCTTCCTTCAGCAGAAAGGCAATCTCAGCTTCAACCTTGGGAGCGATGAGTCTGGATGTGTCAACCGGATCGTTCTCTATGACAAGCATCCTGTCAGTTATATGCCCGTAATCGGGCTGATCGACATTGAGCATCTCCATCATTGCCTTGCTTGTCAATCCAATCTTCTTTCCTATGATTCTCTCTCCCCTCTCCACCTTTCTTCTCACTATCTCGAGCTGAATTCTGTATGCATCCTCAACTGTAATTTCGGGATATCTCTCGCTCAGAGGCTCAACGGGTTTTGCCTCATCCTCTGCCTTCAGAAGCTCGAGAGCCAGAGATTTTATCAAATTTTCATCCATCAAAACTTTCACCTCCTCTTTCTCCCATTTTCATCAGAAGAAAATAAGCCTTTCGCAAATATTTTCAGAATATTCTGAAAAGCGGATGTTCTCTTGTCTTCGGTCTGATTCCCTCCTGACGCATCGTATAAGCTACGATTGCATCCGCGAAGGAGACAGCAGGATAGATGTATCTGGCTCTTCCAATCGGCCCATACATCACGAAATCTGCTCCAAAGAGTGGAGTCATGGCACTCCCGAATGCATCGCAGACTCTGAAGATCTCCTTGCTTCTCTCCTTGAGCCTTGTCCACATATCTATCGTGTTTGCCGGAGCGCATCCGCATGGAACTCCGAATCTCTCCTTTGCCTCGAAGATGGTTTTCGAGGCAATTCCAACATCCGGAATGTCGAGAACTCCGGTATCGAGAAGAATATTTTCTATTCCAAGCTCTTCTGCCTCTCTGATGAGCTTCTCAGCCATCTCAACTCTTCCCTTCACCAGCGGATTCTTTGTGTTCACTGCGAGAACAACCGCTGATTTCATCCCGGCGTCTTTTATCGCCTCTCTCTCCTCCTCGGTGAAATGCTCGGAGATGCTGTTGAAGATGGCTCTCCCCTGAAGTCCGGTTTCAGCAACATGTTTCGTTGCCTCAGCTCTGACCTTTGATGTTGTTCCATCCACAAGAAATGGAGCATCGCAGACCTCGGAAATGAAATCGATGTATCTGATGAGAGCCTCAGAGGTCTCTCCAACAACATCTATGATCGTTGGATTCCCTGTCTCTTCAGAGAGCGAGAGAGCAGTGTTGATGAGCTCCTCTGCTCTCCGCTTGTCGAAGATTCCCTTCTTCGGATCTTCGACTATGCTGTGACCCTCGAAGAAGATGCTCCCGATCATCACGGTTGGAAGCTCTCCTGGCTGACCTCCCAGCTTAACTCCGGCGATCTCGATGACTTTCTGAGGGGAGGAGAACTTGAACATCTCAGCTCATCTCCCTGACGAGTCTCTTTATGATTTCAACCCCCTCAATTGCATCTGTTGTCTGTGCATCCACTCCGGCTTCTTTCGCGAACTCAGGAGTTGTTGCAGCCCCTCCTATGATGATCTTCACCTTATCCCTGATTCCGGCGTCTTCAAGAGCTTTTACAACATTTTTTATTTCCTCAAGAGTGCTTGTGAGAAGCGACGAGAGACCGAGAACCTTGGCGCCTGTCTCTTTTATCTTCTTAACGAACTCCTCTGGAGGTACATCGACTCCGAGATCATAGACTCTGAAACCGGAAGCTTCCAGCAGGCTGATGAGCAGGTTCTTTCCAATATCGTGAAGGTCTCCGCTTACAGTTCCGATTACAACCGGCTCCCCTCTTGCCTCGTCTCCGGAGGCTTTCTCCTTGAGAAGAGGCTCAAGAATGGAGACAGCCTCCTTCATCATCTCTCCGGCAACAATGAGCTCGGGAACAAAGTAAATTCTCTTCTCGTAGAGTTCTCCGACCTTTTTCATACCCTCGGCAAGACAGTCTATAGCCTTAAACGGATCGATCCCTTTTTCAAGAGCCTTTTGAAGTTCCTCCTTCAGCGACTCCATATCCAGCTCAACAACGAGCTCCTTCAATTTCTCGCAAATCTCCTCGCTCATCCCAACCACCATAAAATTCTCCATCTTTCGAGAAGAAAAAATTAATGTGAAAAAAGCTCAAAAGCAGTTCTTCATGAAATACGAAGAGGCTCTTGAGTTCGTGAGAAAGAATGTCTCAAACGAAAATCTTGTGAAGCACATGATTGCGGTATCTGCAATCATGGAGGCTCTTGCAGAGAAACTGAATGAGGATAGTGAGCTCTGGAAGCTTGTCGGTCTCCTTCATGATGTGGATTATGAGAGAACAAAGGACAATTTTGATGAGCACGGAAAGATTTCAGCGGAGATGCTCCGCGGCACTCTTCCGGAGGAGGCCCTTCACGCAATTCTATCGCACAACGAGAGAACCGGTGTGAAGCCTGAGAGCAAAATGGACTTCTCGCTGATTGTCTCGGATGCTCTCTCGGGTCTCATCATAGCAACAGCTCTTGTCATGCCCAGCAGGAAGCTCGAAGAGGTGAGAGTGGAGTCCCTTCTCAGAAAGTTCAAGGACAAATCATTCGCAAGGAACGTTCAGCGCAGCAGGATTCTGATGTGCGAGAAGCTCGGAATCTCGCTTGAAGAGGCACTCGAAACAGGTCTGGAGGCTCTTAAAAGAATTTCCGATGAGCTCGGACTTTAAATCAGTCCTCTGAGCTTTAGAAGTTTAACAAGCATCTCATCCCTCTCCCTCTCAAGCTCCCGGAAATCCCTCTCTCCGATCTCCTCCTCCGTCCCTTTTATTATCTTCTTCTTCATCTCCTCTGTGAGCTCAGTCCAGCACTCCATTGTGGACCACCATTTGGAGAAGGCTCCTCCGAGATGCTCGATGAAATGCCTTATGCCTCCCTCGCCTCCTCCAAGATGGTAGATCATGAACGGACCCATGAAAGCCCATCTCAATCCGGGTCCAAAGGAGACAACCCTGTCAACATCCTCGACGCTTGCAACACCCTTCACAACAAGATCTATGGCCTCCCTCCAGAGAGCTGCAGCCAGTCTGTTCACTATGAAGCCGGGAACCTCTTTTTTGAGCACAACCGGAACTCTTGAGAAGCTCTCCATGATCTCTTTTGCCCTCTCAACAGTCGATTTCTCTGTTCTCTCACCGGGAACAATTTCAATGAGAGGAATCAGATGGGGTGGATTGATGGGATGCGTTACTATGGATCTCTCAGGATTCTTCAGAACTCTCTGGATTTCGGTTATGGACAGTCCCGAGGTGCTGGAGGCAAGAATGGTTTCCTTCCGACAAACTTCCTCAAGTTCCGAGAAAATTTTCCTCTTGAGCTCAAGATCTTCCACCACGCATTCCTCGATGAGCTCAGCATCCCTCAGCTCTTCGATATCCTCCGTCAGTCTGAGCTTTCCCATCTGTTTAATCATTCCATGATCTCTCAGAAAATCAAGATAGCTCTCTATTCTCTCAGAAGCCCTTCTGAGACTTTCATCACTTCTTCCGAGGAGAACGACCTCTGCACCGTGAGAGAGAAACAATGCACTCCAGCTTGAAGCTATTACGCCCGTGCCAACGACTCCTATTCTCATGCAAATGAGCTCGAATTTCACAGTTTTAATTCTTTCCACAGAGAATTCTTGTCCTCTCAGATATCACCGCAGAGCTCTCGGGCTGACATTCAAGCACCTCTATTACTCTTGAGGCAATTCTTATCTTCTCTCCTCTGTTCACAACCCTTCCTCTGAGAAGAGAGATGAGAGAGAGATCCGGGAGCTCGCTGAGGAGAACAAGAGAGGCCTCCTTAACCGAAGAGGCTCTCACAACAACCTCATCGCCTGTTCCTGCTCTGAGAAGTTCTCTCAGAGAGAGAGGAACCCTGATAATTCTTTCCGATGCCAGATGCGGCATGACTGAGGATTTCACCTTTTTTCCTCCGTACTCGATTTCCACGAATCCCTCCTCTCCAATCCCGAGATCCTCCATCACTTTCTCATGAATCCTCACAAATCCGCTCATCTCCGAGTCCATCGATTCCGCGACGATAAGTTTCACGAACTGCACGCAGTTTTGATTCCGGAAGAGAGGATAAAAAGTTAGTGGTCTGGAGGAGAGGTGCAGATTTTCTGCTGATGGAAAGTTGCACAAGTTTTTAATAGTAGATTTGTAATTATGTCAAAGGAGCCGGGGGTGCGAGTATGATGGAAGACCTCAAAATAAAAATTGGTGAAGAATTCAAGCCGGCGCCGCAGTTCAAGAAGCTTTATTACATCTATTTGATGCTCGGGATTCTCCTCGGTGTTTTACCGTGGTACATTCCCGTGCTGCTTCTTGCTCCACCCAAAATAACACTGGCCATTTCAGTACCAGTTCTGGCCATTCTCATTTTCATAGCCTGCTGGATTCCGAAATACTATGATACGATTGCTTACAGACTCACTGAAAAGGAGATTGTGTGGAGGAGAGGTGTGTGGTTTAAAAAGACGGGGATTGTTCCTTACAACAGGATAACCAACATTGACGTGGCTCAGGGTCCAATTTCCAGAAAGCTTGGTATTGGTTCTCTCAAAATTCAAACCGCAGGATATTCCGGACAGCCTGGAGCTGAGATGAGAATTGAGGGAATTGAACAGTTTGAAGAGTTAAGGGAATTGGTAATGAGATTTGTTAAGGGAGAGAGACCTGAGGCAGTGGAGACTTATGAAGAGGAGGACACTGAGCTGAAGATTCTTGAAGAGCTGATCAGGATACGAAAACTGCTTGAGAGATCCGTAGGGAATGAGTGAAGGTATCGTGAGATCCTGCGAAAAATATATACATGATGCATGAAACATGTGCATCAATCAAAGTTTTCGGAGGATGCTGAGGAATGAATAAGAAAATTGTGCTGAGCGAGGAGGAGATTCCGAAGCAGTGGTACAACATACTTCCAGACCTTCCGAAGGAGATTCCACCGCCGATAAGCCCGTTCACCGGAGAGCCCGTGAAGTTTGAAGAGCTCAGTCAGATTTTTCCGAAGGCTCTCATAGAGCAGGAGGTCTCAAAGGAGAGGTTCATAGACATTCCCGAGGAAGTCAGGGAGATTTACTCTCTCTGGAGACCGACTCCGCTTATCAGAGCTGAGAGACTTGAGAGAGCTCTGAAAACTCCTGCAAGAATCTACTTCAAATATGAGGGGGTCTCTCCTCCGGGAAGTCACAAGCCGAATACAGCTGTTGCACAGGCATATTACAACATGAAGGAGGGAATAAGAAGGCTGACAACGGAGACAGGAGCCGGCCAGTGGGGAAGCGCTCTGAGCATGGCATGCAGGCTCTTTGAGCTTGAGTGCACGGTTTACATGGTTAAAACGAGCTATTATCAGAAACCATACAGAAAGACTCTCATGCAGATATGGGGCGCTGAAGTCATCCCGAGTCCATCCGACAGGACTGAGAGCGGAAGGAGATTTCTGGCTGAAGATCCGGATACTCCGGGAAGCCTAGGAATGGCCATAAGTGAGGCTGTTGAGGATGCCGCCAAACACGATGACACGAACTACTCTCTTGGAAGTGTTCTGAATCATGTTTTGCTGCATCAAACCGTGATAGGGCTTGAGGCCAAAAAACAGCTTGAGATGGTTGAGGAATACCCGGATGTTGTCATAGGGTGCGTTGGCGGAGGGAGCAATTTCGCAGGAATCGCATATCCCTTCTATTACGACAGAGTGAAGAACGGAGCAGAGGTCAGGCTTGTGGCTGTTGAGCCAACCGCCTGTCCAACCCTGACAAAAGGAGCCTATGCATATGACTACGGTGACACCGCTGGAATCGTGCCAATTCTCAAGATGTTCACTCTCGGTCACGATTTCGTTCCTCCACCAATTCATGCAGGAGGTCTGAGATATCACGGAGATGCTCCAACTCTGAGCCTTCTCGTGGCAGAGGGCGAAATTGAGGCTGTTGCGGTTCCGCAGAATCCAACCTTTGAGGCTGCGATTCTGTTTGCTCAAACCGAGGGAATTGTTGTTGCTCCGGAGACCGCTCATGCCGTGAGAGTTGCAATTGACGAGGCGATTAAAGCGAAGGAGGAGAATGAGGAGAAGGTCATCCTCTTCAACTGCAGCGGACACGGATACTTCGATCTCGGAGGTTACGAGAAATATCTGGCTGGAGAGCTCATCGACGTGGAGTATCCCGAGGAGAAAATAAAAGAGTCGCTGAAAAAGCTGCCGAAGGTGAAGATTTAAATTCCCTCACCCTTTCTCCTCATTTTCAAAATATCTCAGAGCTCTCCTTATATCCTCAGGCATTTCAGCGTAAGAAGCTTCGAGCAATTTGTAAGCGTAACCCATGATGATGAGCTGAAGATCCTTACCACCGTATTTCACGAGCGCCTCTGTAAAGTCCCTCATGATAATCGCTCTCAGATCGCTCCACTCGCATGTCATGCCTGCTCTGATCCCACCTCTGACTATGCGATCCGCCTGATCGTGGAGAAGCATCGCTGCAAGATACTCCACACCTCTCGTTGCTCTGCGCATCATCTCCTTTCCAAACTTCTTCAGACTTTTCATCAGCAACTCAATTACTGCAGGCTCTTCTGTTGCAATCCCGAGCTCACCGCGATGATTTTCCACGACCCATCCTGCTCCAAATGTCAGCAGCTCTGCCGAATATTCCCTCAGTATTTTTTCCGCTATAGCCTTTGAAGAGGCTTTTGTAAGAAAGGGTGCTTCTGGCTCTCCCAATCTCCTTGAAAACTTCCTCTTTGAATTTCTTTCAGAGATATAAGATGCTATATCGTTAAGAACATCTTCAACTCTCTCTTGAAGGAAGTTTTCGACCTCCTCGATGTATTTTCTAAAATAACCCGAAATATCATCGAGCTTAAGGATGGCAAAGCCTTTTCCACCACGCATATTTCTCTCCATAAGATCAAGCCATATATGCAGGAAAAATGCCTTCCAGCCAGCATCTCCATACTTCTCTATGCTTGCGCGAAATGGTTT
>JACIWD010000142.1 GCA_014361165.1 Candidatus Mnemosynella bozhongmuii | reverse complement strand
TTTACTGCCTCTACATCTCACCTCTCAAAGCTCTGGGGAATGATATCCAGAGGAATCTGAGAGAACCTCTGAAGGAGATTTCAGAGCTTGCAAGGGAGAGAGGAATCGAGCTGAACATCAGAATAGGAGTGAGAACCGGAGACACTCCGCAGAGTGAGAGGCAGAAGATGCTCAGAGAGCCACCCCACATCCTCATAACAACACCTGAGAGCGCCTCAATTATTCTCAACGCTCCGAAATTCAGGGAGCATCTCAGAGCACTTGAATTTGTCATAGTGGATGAGATTCATGATATAGCTGACAACAAAAGAGGAGCTCACCTCAGCATAACTCTTGAGAGACTTCAGAATTTCTGCGAGAAAGAGTTCACGAGAGTTGGAATGAGCGCAACAATTCATCCTCCCGAGGAGATTGCAAGATTTCTGATAGGAGTTGAGGAGAGGGGCTGCATCATAGCAAATGTTGCCTTCGAGAAGAAAGTGGAGCTCAGAGTTGAGACTCCATCTTCTGATCTCCTTGGAGACCCTGAACTGACTGAGAAGATGTACAGAAGGATAAAGGAGCTCGTGGAGAGTCATCGAGGAGTTCTGATCTTCACGAACACGAGAAGCGGTGCTGAAAGAGTGGCATATCATCTGTCGAAGCTTCTGAAGGATGAGATCGGAGCCCACCACAGCTCGCTCTCAAGAGAGATCAGACTGAGCGTTGAGGAGGCGCTGAAAGAGGGAAAGCTCAAGGCTGTTGCATGTTCCTCCTCTCTCGAGCTCGGAATTGACATAGGACACATCGAGCTGTGCATTCTTATAGGTTCGCCGAAGAGCACGATAAGGCTTCTTCAGAGAGTCGGAAGATCCGGACACGGAATCGAGGAAGTTGCAAAGGGCGTCATCATCGCAATGGACAGGGATGACCTGATTGAATGCTTTGTTCTTGCTGATTCTGCGATGAAAAGAAAACTTGACAGAATTCAGATAATAGGTCCCGCTCTTGATGTTCTTGCCCAGCAGATAGTTGGAATGGCTCTTGAGAGAAGATGGACCGTTGATGAGGCATACGAAGTAATAAGAAAAGCCTATCCCTACAGAAATCTGAAAAAAGAGGATTTTCTGAATGTTCTGAGATATCTCTCCGGAAGTTATGAGCACCTGGAAGAGAGGAGAGTTTATCCAAAAATCTGGTTTGACGAAAATGAAGGAGTTTTCGGCAGAAGGAGAAGCAGCAGGATGATATACATGACCCACGTTGGAACGATACCTTCAGAGGTTTCAATAGATGTCTATCTGAAAGAACCTAAGAAGTGGATAGGGAAGATAGATGAACCATTTCTTGAGAGGCTCTCGAAAGGAGACATCTTCGTGCTTGGAGGAAATACATACCGCTTCCTGAATGCTTCCGAAACAAGAGTTTATGTTGAGAGGGTTGAGGGAACTCCCACAATTCCTTCCTGGATAGGAGAGATGCTTCCGCTTTCTTTCGATTCAGCCTGTGAGGTTGGAGAATTCAGAAGAAAAGCTGAAGAAATGATAAAGAAAGGAGATTTCAGAATTGAGAGCGAGATTCTGAGTGAGGAGGCAAAGAGGAACATAGAGGAGTATCTGAAAGAGCAGATGATGTTCTGCGGAATGATTCCGCACAGAAAAAGGATTATAGTGGAGAGTTACGAAGAAGATGGCATATACCACATCATAGTCCATGCAATATTCGGAAGAAGAGTGATTGACGCACTTTCAAGAGCTCTTGCATATCTGATATCGAGGAAGTACAGAACAAATGTGAGTGTTGCAATAAGCGATAACGGATTCATGCTGAGGTGCACAAAGAGGGTTCCTCCTGAGGAATTCCTCTCTCTGCGTTCGGATGAGCTAAGAGATGTTTTAAAAAGAGCCGTCAGGAATACCGAGATGTTTCTCAGAAGATTCAGACACTGTGCAAACAGAGCACTGATGGTTCTGAAAAATTACAGAGGACACCAGATAAAAATAGGGAAACAGCAGAGAAGCTCCGAGTTCATTCTCGAAATGGTTGAGAAAATAGAGGGATTCCCTGTTATTGAGGAAACATACAGAGAGATTCTCGAAGAGGTTATGGATGTGAAGAATGCTGAGAGGGTTCTTGAAGAGATTGAGAGAGGAGAGATTGAGGTTGTCTTTCTGAAGGACGTGGTTTATCCGTCTCCCTTTGCTCACAATCTCGTGGCTCTCGGAATGAGCGATGTGGTTCTGATGGAATCAAGAAGGGAGCTCCTATTAGAAATGCACAGGAAGGTGATGGAATACATTGAAGCGAATAGCTGATGAGATTGAAATAGTTGAACCATACAGGGCGTGCCTCATAGAAGATGCTCTCGTAATAGCAGATGTTCATCTCGGTTACGAGGAGGCGATCAGCAACGATGGAATCTCCCTGTTTCACAGGCAGATTGAGGATCTCAAGAGAATGCTGGAGGAGCTCTTCGAGAAAACAGGAGCAACAAAACTGGTGATAAACGGAGATCTGAAGCATACATTTGAGAGAGCTACTCCGGAAGAATGGGAAGACCTTCCGGAGTTCATTGAAAAGGCTCTTGAAAGAGCAAGGGAGATCATCCTTGTCAGAGGAAATCATGACACTATTCTCGGACCTCTGAGGAGATATGATGAAGTGAAAATTGTGGATGAACTCTTTCTCGGAGGTCTGAGGCTCATCCACGGTCACAGAGGTCACGCTCAGGAAGGAATTCTCATTGCTCACGAACATCCGATGATTCTTCTCGGAGACAGGGTCGGAGGAAGAATAAGAGTTCCCTGCTTCCTTCACAACGAGGAACTTCGCATCACAGTCATGCCGGCATTCTCTCCAGTGGTCGGAGGAACTCCGGTGAATCTTCTGAGAAAGGGAGAATTCCTCTCTCCAATTCTCAACGAAACTGGAGTTGAGGAAATGAAAGTTTTTTGTGTTGACGAGGAGACAGGAGTTCTGGAATTTCCAGAGCTGAAAAAGTGGAAAGATATTTCCCTTCATCTCTGAGGTGTCCCGAATGAGGGAGAAAATCATTGAGATGGGTAAAAGGAGCAGAGGAATCATAGGAATAGGAATGGTTGAAAACGATCAGAGAATTCTCAGAGCTGTTGAAAGAGCTCGGAAATACATGGATGTGAAAATCTTTGGCAGCTCTGAGGAAATGATAGAGGAGCTCGTTTCGCAGAACATCGAAGCGGCTGTCCGCGGAACTTTGAGTGCCTCAAAAACAATTCTCAAACTGAGAGAGGTTTATCCTGGTTACGCGGGAAGAGCAGCTCTTTTCAGTGTAAAGGGTCACGATTTCTTCTTTCTCCCTGTCGGGGTTGATGAGGGAAGAGATCTCGAAGAGAAACTCAGGATGATAAGAGAGACCGAAAGAATTCTCGAATTTCTCGGTGTGGAGACGAGGTGTGCTGTGCTCTCGGGAGGGAGGATTGAGGATATCGGAAGAGATAAGAGAGTTGATGAGACAATAAAAGAGGCTGAGGAGCTTGTCAGGAGAGTGGGAGAAAGAGCGAGGCACTTCCAGATACTCATTGAGGATGCCATAAAGTGGGCAAATCTTGTAGTTGCTCCCGACGGAATCTCCGGAAATCTGATATTCAGATGCCTGATTCTGATTGAGGGAGAGGAGGAATACGGAGCACCTGTTCTCGGAATCCCTGTCATCTTCGTGGACACCTCAAGAGCTATGAGCGAGGAGGGATATCTCAGGTCTCTTCTCATGGCAAATGCCCTGAGGTGCATGGAATGAGCAGAGGGTGTGAGCTCTGCGAGAAAGGAGCAAAAATGGTTCTCTTCATCACAGGAGAATGCACCAGATCGTGCTTCTACTGTCCCATATCTGAGGAGAGAAGAGGAAGGGATGTCATCTTCGCAAATGAGAGGCCCGTCAGAAGAGACGAGGATGTTCTGATAGAGGCAAGACTCATGGATGCTCTCGGAACAGGAATAACAGGAGGCGAGCCGCTTCTGAAGCTTGAGAGGGTTCTCCACTACTCTAGACTCCTGAAAAAAGAGTTCTCGGAAGAGCACCACATTCACCTCTACACCTCGCTCGCTCCTTCTGAAGGGGTGCTCAGAAAGCTCAGAAAAGCCGGAATAGACGAGCTCAGATTTCACCCTCCGGTGGAGCTGTGGGACAGAATAAAGGAGACAGAATATCCAGAGAGCATGAAGATTGCAAAAAAAATTGGCTTTGAGGTTGGTTTTGAGATTCCTGCTTTAAAAGAAGTTCCGCAGCTCATTGAAGTTCTCAGAGACGTTGGAGGATTTCTCAATCTAAATGAACTTGAATTCTCAGAAACAAATGCAGAAGAGCTCATGAGAAGGGGATTCGTTCTGAAGAGTGATGAAGAGTGCGGAGCGGAGGGAAGCGAGGAGATTGCGAAAATGATTATGGAAGATGCTAGAGACATACCCGTGAGGTTCTGTCCCTCCTCCTTCAAAGATGGAGTTCAGCTGAGAATGAGGCTTAAAAGAATTGCGAAGAACGTTGCAAGAAGATTTGATGAGATAACAGAGGACGGGACCCTTGTTTACGGGGTTATTGAGGGAGAAATTGATCTTGGGGAGCTCGGAATTCCGGAAGATATGTGGGAGAGGAGAGATGGCAGAATTGAGACTGCATGGTGGATTCTCGAAGAAATTGCAGAAGAACTTGAGGAGGTTACCTGCTACATAGAGGAGAGATACCCGACCTATGACGGAATTGTTGTTGAGAGAGAATATGTTAAAAGGAGAGAGGATTAAATCTCAAAGCTCTCTCCCGGTTTCAGAATCACAACCTCTGTTTCAAGACCTCTCTCTTCAACCGCTCTCCTGAAATCCTCTGGATTCTGCTGAATCACTGGAAAGGTGTTGTAGTGCATCGGGATGGCAAATTTTGGTTTAACAAGCTCGAGAGCTTTAACCGCCCCTTTTATGCCCATTGTATAGTAATCTCCGATTG
>JACIWD010000141.1 GCA_014361165.1 Candidatus Mnemosynella bozhongmuii | reverse complement strand
GGGCGGTCTCTTCAGTGAACGGTGGAGTTGGAGGGATGAGAAACGCCTCTATGAACAGGAGATCGAAGATTCCCGGGTTAATCTTCCCCTTTTTCCAGAACTGCGAAAGCTTAAGCGTCTTCCTGAGATCTCCTATTCTAAGAGAGATCTCGGATGTGGAGTGCCATACAATTACGCTCTTCAGCTCGAGGATTAGTCTTTTTTCTGGAGGAAGTTTCAGCTTACAGGTCCGTTTACAGAATCCAAGAGATCGAGCGTAATCACATGAGAAGGTCTCTGTCTCGCCCAAAATCTCGAGAAGTTCATTAGAGGATATCGAGAGGTTGTGCTTTACTATATATGTCCTCGCTGTCTCAATTAAACCGCCTTCATCATATTTCCTCTGCCTATAATATGATAAGAGGAGCTTCAAACCCTCAGGAGTTCCGCTATCCCTCGCAAGCCTCACGCAATCGGGTTCGAAGTAATTTGATGCCTCGCTGTCCAGGGTGTCCCGAGTGTCCCAAGTGTCCGGGGTGTCCAAGGTTTCGGAGTTTTGAAATTGTATTTTATCCCCGGACACCTTGGACATCCCGGTCACCCCCTTCGAGAACTCTGATTTTGAAGACATTCAGAAGACAACGATCGGTCTGGAAATAACCGCAGAGAGATGAATCGGTCTGACACGAATGTGGCAACTCCGAAAAATTCTTAACCTTTCGAAGCAGACACCTCTTCTGAAGCCCGATTCTCGTTTCTACC
>JACIWD010000140.1 GCA_014361165.1 Candidatus Mnemosynella bozhongmuii | reverse complement strand
GCTCTCCTTCACTTCCGGATGATGTCATAAATGCTGAGAATTCCGGAACAACTCTCAGGTTCTTTACGGGAATCTGCTCAACAATTCCCGGTATTTCCGTGCTCACGGGTGATGACTCTCTCAGAAAGAGACCGAACACACCTCTGATAAATGCTCTCAACGAGCTTGGAGCAAAGGTAATTTCAACAAAAGGAGATGGAACTGCTCCTCTGATTGTTGAGGGAAAGCTTAAAGGAGGTTCAACTTCAATTTCCGGAGAGGTCAGTTCTCAGTTCCTCTCATCTCTTCTCATCTCAACTCCTCTCGCTGAGGAGAGCTCGGAAATCGAGGTTACATCGAGAATTGCCTCGAGACCGTATGTGGACATGACTCTTGAGATGTTGAGTCTTGCGAAGGTAAAGGTTGAGGAGAGAGAGAACAGATTCATCATTCCCGGGGCTCAGAGTTTTGAGTTTCCCGAGAGTTTCAGAGTTCCGGGTGATTTCTCATCGGCATCCTTCATAATCTGCGGTGCAGCCATAACCCAGTCATCTGTGAGAGTTGGAAATCTGGAACCAAGCCGGCAGGGAGATTCTGCAATCATAGACATACTTCTGGACATGGGAGGAAATATAGAGTGGGATGTGGAAGAGAGGATCGTGAGGGTTCATCCTTCAGAACTTCAGGGAATAGAGATAGACGCTTCGGACATTCCAGATCTCGTGCCTGTGCTTGCTGTTGTGGGAACCTGTGCCGAAGGAGAAACAGTTCTTCACAATGTTGGAAGGCTCAGATACAAGGAGAGCGACAGGCTTGAGGCAATCTCATCCGAGCTGAGAAAAATGGGGGCGGAAATAGAGGTTGAAGGGAACACCCTGATAGTCAGAAAGAGCAAACTCTACGGAGCTCATGTATACGGTCACCGGGACCACAGAATTGTCATGGCCTTGGCAATAGCTGGACTTGTTGCGGAGGGAGAAACGGTCATAGAAGGTGCCGAAGTTGTTGATGTCTCCTATCCAAACTTCTTCTATGACCTCTATGACATAGGGGCGAGGTTGAAGCTGGAATGAGCGGAAATATATTTGGGAGAGTTTTCAGAGTTGTGACATGGGGGGAGAGCCACGGAAAGGCAGTTGGAGCTGTTGTTGATGGCTGTCCCTCCAATTTACCTCTTTCTGAAGATGACATTCAGGTTGAGCTGGATAGAAGAAGACCGGGTCAATCCGAAATAACAACAAAGAGGAAAGAGGAGGACAGAGTTGAGATCCTCTCGGGCGTTTTTGAGGGAAGGACAACCGGGACTCCGATTTCGATGATCGTATGGAACAGGGATGTTGATTCCTCTCCCTATGAGGAGCTCAGAAACATCCCGAGACCCGGACATGCTGACCTGACGTATTTTCTGAAATTCGGTCACAGAGACTACAGGGGCGGAGGAAGGGCTTCTGGAAGGGAGACCGTTGGAAGAGTCTGCGCGGGAGCCGTCGCAAAAAAGCTCCTCTCAAATTTCAACATAAGAATTCGGGGCCATGTTCTGAGAATCGGAGATGTTGCAGTTGAGGGAATCTCTCCTGAAAGAGTATTCAGTTATGAGGAGAATCCCGTGAGATGTGCGGATGAGAGAAAAGCTGAGGAGATGATGGAAGCCATAAGGAGGGCCTCTGAAGAGGGGGACAGTCTCGGAGGTGTTGTCGAGATTCTCGCCTCGGGAGTCCCGGCTGGAGTGGGAGAGCCTGTTTTTGACAAGCTTGATGCAGACATAGCTAAAGCGATGATGAGCATTGGAGCTGTTAAAGGAGTCGAAATAGGGGCCGGTTTCAGAGCCTCAGAAATGAGAGGAAGTGAAATGAATGATGAGATGGAATTTCATGAAGGCAAGCTGAGATTCCTCTCAAATAACTCCGGTGGGGTGCTCGGAGGAATATCCACTGGAGAGATCATCTCGGTGAGAATTGCTGTTAAGCCAACTCCTTCCATTGCGAAACTTCAGAGAACGGTTGACCTCGGAAAGAGGGAAAATGTTGAAATCTCCATCAGAGGGAGGCACGATCCCTCGATTGTTCCGAGAATTGTTCCTGTTGCAGAGGCAATGCTCGCAATTGTTCTTGCAGATCACATGATCCTCTCCGGTTTCATTCCGAGAAGACTATGACTTTTTCAAAATCCTTATGCCATCTCTCGTGGAGCAGTGAATTTCATCGCATCTGCTGAAAATACCGTTTTCAACCACCCCGGGAATTGCATTCAGCTCTCTTTCCAGTTTTTCCGGGTTGTTTATCTCTCTGAAAACTGCATCGGCTATCAAATTTCCATTCTCCGAAATCACGGGTCCGTATTTTCCGGTTCCCTCTCTCAGAATGAGCCTTGCGCCCAAAACAGAGAGCTCCCTCTCAACAAGAGGGGTTGCAGATGGAATTATTTCAAGAGGAACAGCTCTTGAGAGTTTCCCGGATAGCTTGCTCTCATCAACTATTATCAGAAATTTCTTCGAAGAATACGCCACGATTTTTTCCATTGTATGGGCTCCTCCTCCGCCCTTTATTGCGTGGAGACTCTCGGTAACCTCATCTGCCCCGTCCACAGCAAGATCCGGCTCGGGATGCTCATCTAAGGTGCTGAGAGGTATTCCCAGCTCAATTGCCCTCCTTTTGGTTCTGAATGAAGTCGGAATTCCAATAATCTCTAGCTCTTCGCTCCTGATTCTCTCTGAGAGAGCAAGGAGAAATTCCTCCGCTGTGCTTCCCGTTCCAAGTCCGAGAACCATGCCGTCCTCAACGAGCTTGAGGGCAGAGAGGGCAGCATTCCTCTTGAGATTCATCCTCTCAACCACTCCTCCAGAATTCTGAAATCAATTTTTGAGGTTGCATCGAGCGATATCGGGGTTACTGAAATGCATCTCTCCTGATAGAGGGCATGAACATCTGTCCCGGGAGAGTTCTCCTTGATGGGACCTCCATCTATCCAGTAATACGGTCTTCCTCTCGGATCTCTCCTCTCCTCAACAGAGGTGTTGAAGACCTTTCTCGCAAGTCTCGTTATCCTGATTTCCGTGGAGTCATCCGCATCATAAGGAATGTTCACATTAAGAAGGTCAACTCCCTCAGGGAGGCCCTCCTGAAGAATCTTCTTCGCAAGAACTCTGAGAAACTTCTTTCCAACTCTCAAATCTCCTGCCTTTGGAATTTCATCAAACTTCTCTGCCTCCTCTCTCACCTCAACCGAAATTGCAACTGAGGGAATTCCGTGAGTTGCTGCTTCAAGAGCCGCACCTATTGTTCCGGAAGTTGTAACCGACTCTGTGCTGAGATTCTCCCCTATGTTGAAACCGGAGATAACGAGATCCGGTTTTGAGGGCATCTTTGCAAATATTCCTATTATCACCGCATCGGTTGGAGTCCCTCCAACAGCATAGCCACGAATCCCGTCCACGAGAACCTCTGAAACTCTTATTGGTTCGAAAATTGAGATCGATCTTCCGACTCCGCTTTTCTGCGATGCAGGAGCAATGAGAAGAACCTCTCCGAGATCCCTGACAGCTTTATAAGCCTCTCTGATTCCGGGAGAATATATACCATCGTCGTTGGTTATCAGTATCCGCTTCATTAGAACACCACTGATTTTATTAGGCTATAAAACTTCTCTTCTTCTGTGAGAATTCTCATAGCAGAATATGCAACAGCAGAGAATCTCCGGGAATTTCTCTACGAGGGATTTGCAATGCTCCACACCTTAGTGAGCTCCTTCGAGAGAATCGGATGCGAGGTTTGTTACCTGACGAGAGAGATTCTCATGAACTGCGGAGTTCCCGTGTTCATTCAGAGTTTCGAGAAGGGAATAGAGGAATTCTCCAGGGAGGTTGATGGAACTTTGCTCATCGCTCCGGATGAAATTCTCGGAGATCTGACTGAGAGAATATCTTCAGAGAATCTTGGCTCTCCGGCTGATTCTGTAAGAATCTGTGCAGACAAGCTCAGATGCTACGAAAAGCTGGAGGATGAGGGCATTAAAACTCCATTTTCATGTTCCTCTGAACTCTATGTCATTAAACCAAGATTCGGGTGCGGATGTCAGAAAACCTTCCTCTCATCGACGCCAGTCTTCTCAGAAGAGCTCATCTCGACTCCATTCATCAGAGGGGAGCACATAAGCGTGAGCGCAATAGGCGGAGAATTTCCGAGAGCTCTGTCGGCAAACAAGCAGTTTATAGTCTTTGAAGAGGGTGGAAAGGTGAGGTATGATGGAAACAGAACACCGGTGAAGGTCCCTGAGGATGTTCTTGAGCTTGCGGTCAGATGCGGCGAGATTCTCGGGCTTAGAGGGTATTACGGTGTTGATATGGTTCTCGGAGAGGAGCCATTTGTTGTGGATGTGAATCCGAGGGTTACGACCTCGATTTTCTCCCTCTCAAGAGTCATGAGGGAGGAGATAGCGGAGGAAATTCTGAATGAGAGGCTCTCCTGCACGATCGAAGGCTCTTTTGAGTTCAGAATCAGAGATTTGAAGAGGTTCTTCTTTGAGAATTCCTTCAAAAAAGTTTTATAAAATTTAAAAGTTTAAATACAGCTCTGGTGAATGATTCATGAGGTCCTCAATTCTGAAATACAATCCCCGGGCGATGCGCTCCCTTAAGAAAAGTGTTGTGAGACTCACAACCCTCTTCTACCTTTATGAAATATACCCAAACGCCACTTATCCCGCAGAAATTTCAAGAAACACGGGTATAGATGCCTCAAACATTATAGGGGCTCTGAGAGGAATGAGCAAAAGATACAGCGATGACGCCTCTCTTGTGAAGATGGGGCTGGTGGAGGTCATAGAAGAGGACGGAATTAAATATTACAGAATTTCGGAAGAAGGAAGGAAGATGGTGGAGTTTCTAAAAATGCATATGAAAGGTGGCGCATACGGACCGATCATAATCAGGTAGGCAAAAAGTTTTATATTTTCGCATGAAGTAAAGAATTCAGAAGCCCTGGTAGCTCAGTCTGGGAGAGCGTCGGACTGAAGATCCGATTGTCCCCGGTTCAAATCCGGGCCAGGGCATTAATTTAAAAGTTTTCATGTCCTTTTTCAAACCCTTTTTTTACTTTTTTGTTCCTTTAACACAAGTCCGATTAGCTCCCTAGCTCTTTCTCCATGTAACTCAGCCTTTAAGCGCAGCACTCTGGACATTTAGCTGAACAGATCTTTAACCTCCTCCGGCTTCGTCATGAGACTCACAGCGAAATAAACCGCTGCACATCCGAAGATGAGCAGCAGAGCCCAGACACCCCAGTGAGTCAGTCCCACGAGTTTTCCGAGCGCTTTTGGATGTAAGAGGGTCAGCACAAGACCGTAGAGGATCGCTGAAATTGCTCCCCATTTTGTTGCTCTTCTCCAGTACATCGAAACCGCAACTGTGAAGAAGAAAATTCCCGCCTGACCGACTGCAGCACCCGCCATAAACTCAGAGAGCACCGGAGGAGCTCCAGTGAGATTCCAGTAGAGCGGTATGAATATGAAGGGTATCAGCAGAATTCTTGTGAGCCAGAGCATGGTTTTCTGTGGAATTTCAGGTTTGTAGATGTGTATCAGATCCCTCGTGATGCTTGAGGCCATTATCATGGTCATTCCAGAGATGGTTGAGACTGCAGCAGCGAAGACTCCTGCAGCAAGAGCTCCGGCAACAGGAGCTCCCATCGCCATCGCAAGTTTTATGGATGCGAGATCCCCAAACATCGGAGCATATTCGCTGTTCATGAGGGCGGAACCCCAGAGGGTTCTTGCTGCAAGACCCTGAACCCCAACCCAGAGAGAAGTTGTTGAACCTATGAGAATGCAGAGCATGAGAATCACGAACTCTTTCTTTCCAATCTCTCTTATACCCAGGAATCTCGCAATGTTGTGCGGAAAACCGGTTGCCATGAAGAGAAACATGAAGAGAACTGCGCTCACACCAATCCAGTCATAAGCGGGATATACAGGAGAGATCGGCAGAATGTAGTTTCCTAGGGAGAGAGGAGTGATCTCTCCTCCAGGAGCGACAAAAGGCTCTGAACTCATTGCTTCAACTATTCTCTGCGGATCTGCAAGCATGAGGGATGCAATTCCTATTCCCCATCCAACAATCGTCAGGATGATGCCCTGGAGGAAGAGAGCATACTGGGTTCCTGCGTATCCGCCAACTGCAATGTAAATGAAGATGAGAACCGCAACTGCAATGAGGCTTCCCATCCAGGATGAGCCTGTTGTCGCTGTCCACACGGTTGCCATCGCCTTATACTGGCCAACACTGTAGACGATGAGAAGAATAGTCATTGCAACCGCAGCAAGAGACTGGATGGCTCTGGAGTTGAATCGAAGTCTCAGAACCTCCGGAACTGTTCTGGCTCCCAAGGAAGCGTATCTCCTTATCCTGTAACCCAGAACAGCTGCAAGAGAGATTCCCATGATGTTTGTCATTCCAACTAACCATGCTCCAGACCATCCGTAGGTATATGTCAGTCCAGCATTCCCGAAAATTGCCCATCCGCTCAGCCATGTGGCAACGAGTGCAAAACCGGTGACAGCCGGTCCGATATCCCGGTGACCCACAAGCCATTCTTCGAAAGACCTTGCCTTCCTCATCATGTAAACACTGATTCCCATGCTGATGAGCAGAAAGGCGAAAATCGAGATATAGGTGGCTGCTGTCACCTCCGGTGTTGTTGAGGGAATCGGAAGATCCACCTACAATCCCTCCCAGTATTTCAGTCTCAGATATGTCATTTCAAGCGCAAAGAGAACGCTCAGAAGCCACAGGCCCCAGTAAACTTTCCAGTCACTCAGAAAATACGCAAGAGGCCAGCACAGAGCAAAGAGGATCGCTGCAGTGATCAGATGAGGATCAATCTTCTTCATAGGTATGTCAAATGTTAACATGAAGTATATAAATTTACCACCTCTTCTCGCAATGTGCTGAAGAGGAACTGAGAAATGAGCGATGCAGCAAAAGAGGCAACTGCTACAGTGCTTGCGGACAGCTGAATATTCCCGCTCTCCTTGTGAGATTCAGAACCTCAATCTCTTGTTCTGAGGGGTGAGAGGAGCTCGATTTAAAATTAAAAGATTGCAATGATTGAGATGATGCGTTCTCCCGTTTTAAAGTCTTGGATTTGAAGCTTTGAAAAATAGATTTATATTCCTTGAGGTGCAGAAAGCTCTTCAGCATGGTTCTGAAAATGAGCGAGATGATAAAAAGACGGAAGAGGGAGAAAAGAAATCCGGTTATAGCTGAAATAAAGGTCTTCTCTCCGAAATATGGAGATCTCCTGAGAGGTAGAGATCCCTTCGAAATACTGAGAATCTATGAATCCTGTGAGGTTGCGGGAATATCCTACATCACCGCAGAGGCATTTAAAGGGGATAAGAGGCTTCTGAAGAGAATTTGCGAGGCTTCTTCGCTTCCGGTTTTAAGAAAGGATTTCATAGAGAGCAAGGAGGAGATTGAAGAAACCTCCGAACTCGGTGCATCAGCGGTTCTGCTGATAGCTAGAAATCTGAAAGAGAGAACCCCGGAGATGGTGGATTTCGCACTTGAGCACGATCTGGAAACGGTTGTGGAGGTTCACTCGCTTGAGGATGTTGAAATTGCGAATGAGACAAAAACGCCGATGATAGGGATAAACAACAGAGACATAAGAAGAATGGAGATGGACGATGGAACTGTTGAGATTACCGAAAAACTCTCAAAGTTCATAAGAGAGAATTCTCTGAAAATCAGCGAGAGCGGAATATCAACTCTTGAGGATCTTTCAAGAGCTTTAAGATGTGCCGACGCTGTTCTGATTGGAACAGCCTTTATGAAGAGCTCTGATATTGAGAAAACAGTATCTTCGTTTGTGAATTTCAAATTTTAAAGAGGTTAGTGCTCCGGCCGGGATTTGAACCCGGGTCACCGGCTTTCTTCGGCAGACCTCGAAAGGCCGGAATGATTGGCCGGGCTACACCACCGGAGCTCTCAATGATGAGTGGCCCTATCCCTATTTAATATTTTTTGTTCGCTGCAGTTTCAGAAAGCTCGAAACTGAAGGGAGAGATTCATGTTCTCTTCGAAAATTATATAATGAGAAAGGGAGTTAATCCATGTTTCAGAAAGCCCACCGGATGCATTTAACTGCGGGGGTTGCCGAGCTGGACAAAGGCGCCAGATTCAGGGTCTGGTCCCGTAGGGGTCCGGGGGTTCAAATCCCCTCCCCCGCATTCCGATTTTCCAGAGTCTCTCGAGCTCTCACATATTTCTGAGAGAGAAAAAAAGGCTTATAAAAGACGGCCTCCGACTTTTTGAGAGATTGTGCACACGAGCTAAACACGAGTCCCAAGACTTTCAGGAATTCCTTTTCCCTTTCATCCAATCCTCGCTTTTTCAAACTCCATCATCGCCACAATCAGAGAGACTGAAGCGAGAGAGAGGAGCAGGAAGATATCCAAGAGCGGTGAAAAGTTCGAGGCTGATTCTCCAATGAGCAGATATCTGGTTGCATCCACTGCATAGGTGAGGGGATTGAGAAGTGAGAGAAATCTCATCCACTCCGGCATCGCACTCAGAGGATACATTGCGCCGCTCAGAAAGATTAGAGGTAGCGAGATTATCATCATTATCATCTGAAATCCCTCCATGCTCTCCATTTTCAGAGCCACGATTACACCGAGAGAGGAGAAAGCCATCGCAAGAATGAGACCAACAGCAAGAGCTGAAGGAAATCCTCCAACTTTGAGATTTTCAGCAAGAATAAAGGTTAAAAGAAGAATTACTGCACCCTGCAGAAGTGTTATTAATGAATCTCCGAGAATTCTTCCAAATATTCCTTCCTTCCTCGAAATCGGAGCCACGAGAACCTCTTTAAGAAATCCAAACTCCTTATCCCAGAGGACGCTCACGCCTGCGATGAAGCTGTGATTGAAGATCGTCATCACAAAAATTCCGGGAGCAAGAAAGCTGAGATAATCCGCTCCTCCGAATATCCCTCTCATTGCCGGACTGCTGAAAACACCGGAAAAACCGAGTCCGAAGAAAATTAACCAGATTAAAGGATTCAGAAAAGTTCCGATAAGCCTTGACTCAGCCCTCAGGAATCGCTTTATCTGCCGATATGCCATTATTTTCAGACCTATCATCTCCTCATCCTCCTCCTTCTCATAACCATCAGGGAAAGATTGTTTCCTCCACTTTCCCGTATTTCCCTTCCTGTAAGATGCAAAAAGACATCATTCAGCGTCGGCCTGTGGTAGCTCACCTCAATAATTCTCACATTTCTCTCCCTTGCAAGATCAAAGATTTTGGGAAGCTCTTCAGAGGCATTTGAAACCTCGATTTTTATTCTTCCATCTAAGAGCAGGGAATAATTTTCAGATAAACCTTCAAACAGAACTTTGGCCTTTTCTGGATTTTCAAGCCTCAGATATATCAGATCCTTTCCAACAAGCTTTTTCAGACTTTCCGGAGTTCCTTCGGCAATTATCCTGCCGTGATCCATGATTGCAACTCTATCAGCAAGATTTTCCGCTTCTTCCATGTAATGAGTTGTCAGAAAAATTGTCATTCCTTTCTCCTCCTTTATCGACTGGATGTAATCCCATATTCTAGCTCTTGTCTGTGGATCAAGCCCTGTTGTCGGTTCATCGAGAAAAAGAACCTCCGGTTCATGAAGAAGAGCTCTTGCTATTTCCAGACGCCTCTGCATACCTCCGGAATAATTTTTCACCGCCTTATCTCTGAAATCCCAGAGTTCGACAAATTTCAGAAGCTTTTCAATTTTCTCTCTGAGTTCCATGGGTTTCAGCCCGTAAATTCTTCCGTGAATATACATGTTCTCATATCCTGTTAGCTCTCTATCCACGCTCGGATCCTGAAAGACAACTCCAATTCTCTTCCTGACCTCTGAGGCATTTCTGAGAACGTCAAATCCTGAGACAAAAGCTCTTCCGCCTGTTGGTTTCAGAATGGTTGTTAGAATGTGAACTGTGGTGCTCTTCCCAGCCCCATTCGGACCGAGGAATGCGAAGATCTCCCCTTTCTCAACCTCAAATGAAATTCCCCTCACAGCTTCAAAATCTCCGAATTTTTTCACAAGACCTTCAACCTCAATCGCCTTCAATCCCGTCACCTCTCAGAATTATAAGCCTGATTTTTCTTGTGAAATCCGAGATTTCTCTTGAAATCTCCTCTTTCTGATAATCTGAGAGCTCATGAATTTTTTCGATGAGTTCATTCAGAGCTTCCCTCAGCTCATTTCCTCCAAGCTCGGAAAATTCTCTGAAGGCATTAATCCTCCTCAGAGCTCTCTGAAGCTCCTCTCTGTGAGTTTCGAGATATTTCCTTCCCTTCTCCGAAATTCTGTAAATTTTCTTTTCCCTTTCTCCCTCTTCAGCAGCCACCTCAATCAGACCTCTTCTCCTCAAATCTGTCAAAAGAGGATAAATTGCCCCCGGGCTTGGGGCTGGAATCCCGTATCTTCGCTTCAGTTCAGCCATCATGCCGTAGCCGTGAAGTTCTCCCTCTTCCAGAAGTTTCAGAACTAGAAGCTCAAGATCTCCTCTGAATCTGAATTTCTGAAGATGCATCGGCAGATATATCTTTAGATATATATTAAAGAGTTGTGGAAGTGGACCGCATAACAAAGCAGCTTAAGGAAAAAGGAGGAAAATACGCCGGGAAAGGGATTTGAACCCTTGCGGGGCAGATGCCCCACAGGCTTTCTGTCAGAGACTCCAGGCCTGCGCCTTACCGCTCGACCATCCCGGCTCCTAAGATTTCTTCCAGCTTTTCGGATAAACTCCCCGGGGCATCACAACTCTCTCAACATCAACCGCGATGCCCCTGTCTTCATTTATTACTTCTTCTGCTGACTTTAAACTTTTCCCTAATGCTACAAGCTCACCCTTGAGGGTGAAGATGCCGACAGTCATACCGGGCTTCACTGTCCTCTCAATCCTCAGAATCCCGGGAATTGCAAGGTCGGCACCATGGCAGATTGCATCAACCGCACTGTCCTTTATGATGACCCAGGGAATATGAGAGAGAGCCTCCTCCATGGGTCTGATGACCTCTCTTATCCATTTTTCATCCCCTTCTTCCTTCCAGAACACATATGCATCTTTCAGATCCTGAAGGGTGAAGAGCTTCTCATCCGTAAAAGGACCTGATTTTATCCTTCTGAGCTCCGCCATATGAGCTCCAACAAGCAAAACCTCTCCGATATCATGGCAGAGCTTTCTTATGTATGTTCCCGCCTCGCATTCAACCTTAAAAAGAACATCTCTACCCTCAATTTCCTTCAGCTCCATCTTATAAATCTTCCTCTTTCTGAGCCTTCTTCTGACAGAAGATTTCAGAGGTGGTCGCTGATATATCTCTCCCGTGAATTCCGAAAAGACCTCTCTCAGTTTCCTCTCGCTCACATCCCCGTGAAGGTGCATCAGACAGACGTAACCCTTTGGAGATGTTAGAAGAGCCTTAACAATTTTTGTGGCATTTCCGAGAAGAACCGGAAAGACACCGGTGACTTTTGGGTCAAGCGTTCCGGTATGACCGGCTTTATCAATCTCCAGAATCCTCTTCACCCAGCTCACAACCTCATGACTCGTTGGTCCGGATGGCTTGTCAAGATTCACGACACCGTACTGAAGAAGCTCTTCAACGCTCCTCTCCTCAGGTCTCTTCCCGTAAGATGGATCGGTCTCCTCCTCATCCCTGATTAGAAAATCCTCCATTTTTTTCCCTTTCATCCCACCATCTCTTTCATGGCAAGAATTATGAGATTTACGATTCCCTCACTACTCCATTTTGAGCTATCTATGACGAGATCGTAAAAAGAGAGATCATCGACATCTATTCCGTAATACTTCCTGTATCTCAGTTTCTCGCTTCTTTCCCTCTCAATGGTCTCCTCAAGAACCTCTTCGTAACTTTTTCCCTCTCTTTTTGCAATTCTTCCTGCTCTGATCTCAAGAGGAGCCTTCAGCCATACTCTGAGATCTGCCCTCACTATTCTTGCTGAGAGGCGACCCTCAATCACAATATTGTCCTCTTTTTCCGAGATCTCTTTCTGAATCTCATCTATTCTTCTGTCTATGCTCTCCTCCCTCTCAGCCTTTTTGCTGAAGGCTATCAGATCCAGCCCTTCTTTTTTTGCCATCTCTCTGAAAATCTCTCCTGCCGAGATCAGGCGGTATCCAAGCTTCTCAGCAAGAGCTCTCGCAACGGATGTTGTTCCCGAACCTG
>JACIWD010000014.1 GCA_014361165.1 Candidatus Mnemosynella bozhongmuii | reverse complement strand
CGCCTCATCTTTCAGCACTCCTCTGCATCCCAGACAGGGAACTTTCAGTGATGGGCATCTGGCCTTGCATCCTCCCACCGTTAGAGCTCCGAGACAAATTTCTCCTTTGAGAAGGAGACATTCGTTGTCTCTGAACTTGCACTCAAGGCAGACAGGATAATCTCTTGCTGGAGGAAGATAGCCTCTGAGAAGATATCTCAGAAGTTCCACAAATTCCTCCTTCTCGATTGGACATCCAAAGAGCTCCGCATCCACCTTCACGAACTCAGAAAGAGGTTTTGAATCCTCTATCTTCCAGAGAACCTCCCCGTAAACCTCTCTGAGCCTCTCTTCAGGAGTTTTCAATCCAGAAGGAATTGCCTGAACTCCTCCGAGAGTTGCGCAGTTTCCGATGGCAACAAGAATCTTTGACCTCTCTCTTATCTCTTCGAGCTCTCTTCTCTGCTCCTCTGTTGTGATTGAACCCTCAACAAAAGCAACATCGAGAGTCTCATCCCTCATCTCGCTGCTCGCAAGAGGGAAGGCACATACATCGAGCCTCTTGAAAATGTCAAGAAGTTCGTCTTCGAGATTCAGAATCATGAGCTGACAGCCAGCACATCCCGTGAATCCGAAAATTCCCACCTTCAGCTTCATTTAAATCAGCCCCTTTATGATCTCTGCATCCAGAGCGGAAAAAACAGGACCATCTCTGCAAACAAGCTTTGCGGAATTCCCAAAACCAGTCACACAGTGCCTGCATTTACCCGGTCCGCATTTCATTCTTCTTTCAAGCGTCATGTATATTTTCTCTCCCCTGAATCCGAGCTCCTTCATCTTCTTCAGCACAAAGCGGTACATCACGGGCGGCCCGCAGATAACGGCATAGGGATCTGTGGAGAGCTCAACCTCAT
>JACIWD010000139.1 GCA_014361165.1 Candidatus Mnemosynella bozhongmuii | reverse complement strand
TCTCTCTAATCTTTTTGGGAAAATTTTTTGAGGTAATTGGAAAGATTTTGGAGCATGGAAATTCTGAGGAAGGGGAAGTTCAAAGAGGAAATGGATGAGATGGCAAAGCTGTTCACATCTTCCATGAAAACTGATGAATGGATATTCCATCATGATTTAAATGTGGACAGGGCGCACCTCCTCATGCTCAGAAAACAGGGAATCATCAGCGAAGAGACATGCAGAAAGATTCTCAGAGCAATTGAGAGGATTGAGAAAGAGGGTTTTGAGTCTCTCGAAATCATGGAGGATGTTCATGTTGCGAAAGAAACAAGAATCATCGAAATTGCAGGAGAGCCCGGAGGAGCTCTTCATGCTGGAAGATCGAGGAATGATGAGGTTGCAACATGCTTGAGGATGGCATCGAGAGAGAGTCTCCTCAAAATTTTCTCCTCTCTCCTCAAACTTCGAAAAACTCTGCTTGAACTCTCCGAAAGGCATCTCGAAACAATCATGCCGGGTTACACCCATCTTCAGCATGCTCAGCCAACAACTCTGGCGCACCATCTCCTCGCTCATGAATCTGCTCTCAGAAGGGATGCCGGGAGAATAAAGGATTGCTTCAAAAGAGTGAATCAGAGTCCTCTTGGAGCATCTGCTCTTGTTTCCACGTCTCTTCCGATTGACAGAGAATATGTGGCTCACCTCCTCGGTTTCGATTCCATCATCACAAACTCAATGGATGCAGTCTCCTCTAGGGATTTCCTGATTGAGTGCATCTCTGTTTCCTCCTCTCTCATGACCTCTCTCTCCAGACTTGCGGAAGAGCTCATTCTCTGGAGCTCGTCGGAATTCTCCTTTGTGAAAATCGGAGATGCCTTTGTATCAACGAGTTCAATCATGCCGCAGAAGAGGAATCCTGATGTTGCGGAACTCATCAGAGCCAAATGCGGAAGTGTTTTTGGAGCTCTGATAAGTTCACTCTCAATTCTGAAGGCCCTTCCAATGAGTTACAACAGAGACCTTCAGGAGCTGACACCGCATCTCAGGAATGCTCTTGAGATTTCTGCAGAAAGTGCCGAGCTGCTTTCAAGAATGCTCAAATCATGCGAGTTTGATGAGGAGAGGATGAGGGAAGAGGCAGGGAGAGGCTTCACAACAGCAACTGATCTTGCGGAGAGGCTTGTTCTTAAAGGAATTCCTTTCAGAAAAGCCTATCAGCTCGTTTCAAGATTTGTCTCGGAAGGAGCTGATTTTGAGAGCTTCAGGAAGCTCATGAGAGAGGAGCTCGGCAGGGAAGTGATGGATGAGAGGGAGTTTCTCGAAGCTGTTGATGTTCGAAGAGCTGTTGAGAGAAGAGGAAACGGAGGTCCCTCCAGAGATTCATGTCTCAGGATGATTGAGGAAGGGAAAAAGGCTCTTGAAGAGGACAGAAAATGGTTTGAGGAAAGAAGGAGGAGGCTTGAGGAGGCCATCAGAAATCTCAGAAAGCTATCAGAGGAGGCGATGAAATGAGGGAAGGAGATCGTGTGAGGGTGAGAAAGAATGGAAGATTTTTTGAGGGCATTCTCATGCCCTCAAGAGATGAATTCATAGTTATTAAACTGGATAACGGATACAACATAGGAATCTCACCCGAAGGAGCTGAAATTGAGGTTGTTGAGGAGGCGAGAATTGAGGAGAGGATTGCTGAAAGGGAGGAGGTTGAACCTCCGTTCATCTCAATCATCTCAACCGGTGGAACGATTGCCAGCAAGGTGGATTACAGAACAGGAGCGGTGACATCAAAGTTCTCCGCAGAGGAAATTCTCGAACTCATCCCGGAGCTCAGAGAAATATCGAGATTCAGGGGAAGAGCTCTGTTCAACATTCTTAGCGAGAACATGAAGCCCGGGAACTGGGTGAAGATGGCCGAAGCAGTTTACGAGGAAATTGAGAATGGTGCAGAGGGAATCATAATCACGCACGGAACCGATACAATGGGCTATTCCTCAGCTGCTCTCTCTTTCATGCTCAGAACTCCTGTTCCGGTTGTTTTCGTTGGAGCCCAGAGATCTGCTGACAGACCGAGCAGCGATAATGTTGTGAATGCTGTCTGTGCAGCGCATGTGGCGAAGAGCGACATCGCGGAGGTTACTGTTGCGATGCATCACACAACTTCTGATGATCTTGTTGCGGTTCACAGAGGAACCAAGGTTAGGAAGATGCACACATCAAGAAGAGATGCCTTCAAGTCGGTGAATGCATCTCCAGTTGCTCTTGTTGAATATCCTTCAGGGAGAATTCGGGTTCTTGATGATTACAGAAGGAGAGGTGAGGTGGAACTCGAAATTTATCCGAAGATTGAGGAGAGATGTGCTCTGATTAAATTCTATCCCGGAGCACCTCCAGAAATCATAGATTACTTCGTTGAGAGGAATTATCGGGGAATAGTGATAGAGGGGACCGGACTCGGGCATGTCAGCTCGGAGTGGATTCCTCATGTGAGCTCCGCTGTGGAAAGAGGTGTCGTGGTTGTGATGACCTCGCAGTGCCTCTTTGGAAGGGTCTGCGACAGAGTTTATGATACCGGAAGAGACCTTCTGAAAGCAGGAGTGATTGAAGCAGAGGATATGCTTCCGGAAACAGCTCTTGTGAAGCTCATGTGGCTCCTCGGAAATTATTCTCCCGAGGAGACAAGAAAGCTGATGAAGGTGAACATTGCTGGAGAGATAAACCCGCGTTCCAGGGGGGGTGTTACCTTTGGACTTTAAGGCTCTCGGTCTTCGTGCAGGTCTTGAGATACATCAGCAGTTGAAAACAAAGGAGAAGCTCTTCTGCAGATGTCCGGTTGAGATGAGGGATGTTGAGAGCTCTTCTTATAGCTTCTTCAGGTATCTCCATGCAACACGTTCAGAGCTCGGAGAGATAGATGTTGCCGCAGAGGAGGAGACCTCGGTCAGAAGAAAATTTCAGTATCTCGCCTATGATACAACCTGTCTGGTGGAGGATGACGAGGAACCACCGAAGGAGATTGACAGAGAGGCTCTTGAGATTGCTCTGATGATTGCCAGGATGATGAAAATGCATGTTGTTGATCAGATTCATGTTATGAGAAAGATTGTTGTCGATGGCTCGAACACCACCGGTTTTCAGAGAACAGCACTCATTGCTCTCGATGGATTCATTGAAGTTGAGGGGAAGAAAATTTCCATCCCCACCCTCTGTCTTGAGGAGGATGCCGCTCAAAAAGTTGATGAGAACATCTACTCTCTTGACAGGCTTGGAATTCCTCTTGTTGAAATCGCAACAGCTCCGGAGATGGAAACTCCCGAGGAAGTCAGGAAAGTTGCGGAGAAAATAGGAGAGATTCTGAGATCAACCGGAAGAGTGAGAAGAGGTCTCGGAACAATCAGGCAGGATGTGAATGTTTCGATTTCAGAAGGTGCGAGAGTGGAGATAAAGGGAGTTCAGGAACTCGAACTTCTCGATAAAATCGTTGAGTTCGAGGTAAAAAGACAGCTGGAGCTTCTTAAAATCAGGGACGAGCTCAGAAGAAGAGGGGCATCAATCGGAGATCTGAGGGAAGTCACCGAAATTTTCAGAGAGACAAAATCGAAGATATTAAGGAGGAAGATTGAGGGTGGTGGAGTTGTTCTTGCAGTTCTTCTGAAAGGATTTTCCGGAATCCTCGGAAGAGAGCTTCTTCCTGGTTTGAGATTTGGAACAGAGATTGCTGACAGGGTGAGAAGAAGAGGGGCCGGAGGTTGCTTCCACACCGATGAGCTTCCCGCATACGGAATAACAGAGGAGGAGGTCAGAAGACTCAGGGAATTCATGGGAGCTGAGGAGGAGGACGCAATCCTTCTGATAGCTGAGGAAAGAGAGATTGCTGAAAGGGCGATGGAGGCAGCAATTAAGAGATGCATGGAAGCCTTCGAGGGAGTTCCGGAAGAGACGAGAAGAGCAATGGAAGATGGAACAACAAGATACATGAGGCCTCTTCCCGGAGCTGCGAGAATGTATCCCGAGACAGATGTTCCTCCCGTTGAAATAACCGAAGAGATGCTTCAGAAAATTGAGATTCCCGAGCTGATAAGCGAGGCCCGGGAAAGATTCATCAGAGAATACGGGCTGAATGAGGAGATGGCAAGGAAGATTGCCAACTCAGACAACAGATTTCTCTTCGAGAGAATTGTGAAAGAGCTCGGAGTATCGCCGCAGATTGTTGTTAGAGTTCTGGAGGAGATCATCCCTCAGATAAGGAGGGAGGGAGCCAAAACAGAGAATCTTAAAGAAGAGCATTTCATGAGCTTTTTCATGGCTCTGAGAGAGGGTAAATTTGCAAAAGAGGCTTCTGACGAAATTCTGAAGCTCTGGTGCGAAGCTCCTGAGAAGGAAATCGATGAAATTCTTGAGATGATGGGAATCAGCGGAACCGGAGTCGGGGAGCTCAGGGACTTCATAAGAGAGCTCCTCAGGAAAAAAGCCGATCTGATAAAGGAGAGAGGAGAGAGGGCCTTCTCACCTCTCATGGGCGAGGTTATGAAAAGATTCAGAGGGAGGGTTGACGGAAAGCTTGTGAGCGAGATTCTGATGGAGGAAATGAAGAGCTTCATGGAGAGTGGAGATTCTTGAGGTCGGCAGCCCTCTTCAGCGGTGGAAAGGACTCAACCTATGCAGTCTATCTTGCTGAGAAGGAGGGATTCGCTGTGGAGCATCTGATAATCGTGGAGCCGG
>JACIWD010000138.1 GCA_014361165.1 Candidatus Mnemosynella bozhongmuii | reverse complement strand
ACTCTCTATCAACCCGAAATCTTCCCCTAACAACATATTTCATCCCATCACCCCTCAAGAAATCCGAGAGCATCTTCAATCCTCCCTATCTCAATCGGAGTTGTATCCTCTCCCGCTATGTATCCCTTTGAGTTTGCGCTGAGACCCATACCAACCATCGGAGATCCCATGTTAACAGTTCCTATATCTCCCGTCACCGAAAACAGTTCTTCAAGCATAACAAGATCTTTCTCGGATGTCTTCGGGTGTGCAAGAATGCCCTTATTCGTCACAACTGCGGCCATTCCAACGAGGCTGACACCGTCAACACGGCCTCTCTGAACCGGAACACCAAGAACCTTTCTTATCTGCTCAACTGCATCTTTCTCAAGCTCTTCATAAACCAGAGCTCCACTATCATTTGCGAGTATGATGTTCCCCACTGCAGAGTGTCTGCTCTTCAGCCTCTCGACGGGTATGTGAACCTCTTTCTCTATTCTCTTCAGCTCATCCTCCATTATGTGGGGAGAGACAATTATTCCGTTTGAGTTACCCGTTATGAGGCATCCGAGCAGCGGAAGACCATTCACGGTTGTTTTTATTGCATGAACATCAAGAGCTCTCTCTATCTCCTCAACCTTCTCCTCCTTCAGATTTGGAGGAACGAAAGCATAATCCTCGGTAACCCTGATGAATATTCCTATTTCGGGAACTCCTTCATAGCTTAGAAGCATCTCCATCACTCTTTCACAAGCTCGGCTTCAACAACCCCATCATCGAACTTCACAGCTCTCACCCTTATTCTCGCTGGAGGCTTCTGAGAACCTCTCTCCCATATCTTTTTGTTTATGCTCTCATCGATCTTCACCTTGTCAATCTCTGCCTTCATGTGCTTCGCGAGGAACTCCCTGACAACCTTCACGGCCTTTTCGCTCCTTCTCCACCTCGGAACAGTCTGAACCTTCCTTCTAAGAGGAATTGTATATATCCTCTCCTCCATTCACCCTCACTCCTTCAGTTTGGTTCTTCTCCAGTGCCTTCTCTTTGGGTGAGTCAGAACCTTTCTCCTTGTTCTCACTATTACCCAAAGAGGAACTCTCCTGTTCTGCTTATATGCCTTTGCAAGTCTCAATTTTCTTCCGAGCATTTTCTTCCCCATAGCGATCCTTCCTCTCCTTTACTATTGATTGAATGTGATTTTCCGGAAAGAGAGACATGGGGTCAATTCCCCTTCCTCTCATGTATCTGCGAAGCTCAAATTCATAATCTGAGACATATAAATCCTTCCCTTCTTCAATTTCAAAGTATTTGTCAACCAGCAGATTGACGGTCTTTCTGCTGAATCCCATGAGCGGCGACACATAATGAATTCCCCTTCTGCTCTCAATGCTCCTGATCTCATCGATGGTCAGCTTCGGTGCTATATCATCTCTTCTAACCCCGTCAACTATCACGGAAAACTCTTCCGAAACTCTCTCAATCACTCTTTTATGAAGCTCATTAAAGCCTCTTCTCGTGTTTCCATCCTGAAGCATGATTTCGGTAATCTCCCCGAGAACACTTTCCTCCATTTCTATGACCTCATGAGGATATCCAAGCTTTTCTGCAACCCTTCTTGCAGTTCTCCAGTTTTCCTCAACTCCAAATGTCACGGTGACGAGGGTGATATCAAAATGAGGGGAAACCAGAAGAGCGGAGAGAGAACTGTCCTTTCCACCACTGAAAAGAACCGCAGCTCTCATATCCTTCTTATTCGAATCTCTCTCCTCCTTCCACTGAGCTGTCTGAGAAGCTCTCTCAGCTGCTCATCTGTTATCTGCGATGCAATTCTTCCGCTCTGAGCAAGTGCAATGAGCTGGGATTCAATTGCTTCAGCAAACTCCGGACGAACCATCTTTATGTTCTCAAGCCTCGTTCTCGCCTCCGGCGTGAGAATTCTCCTGAGTATTGCGGCTTTCTGAAGTTCGAGCTCTCTTCTCATCTCCTCTTCCTGAGCAGCTCTCATTCTCTCTCTCTGCAACTGCTCAAGTCTCCTCCTTCTTATTTCCTCAAGCTCCTCATCTTCAACCATTTTTTCACCTCAGCTCTCCTTCTGCATCGCAAGCGCTATCTCGTGTGCGGTGTTATCAAGAAATGACATTCCCTTTGGCGTGATTCTTCTCCCTTCCTTCACCTTCTCCACAAATCCCGCCTTTTCAAGCTGCTGAAGAGCCTTTCTTATAATGGCGCCGCTTCCCTTTCTGAATTTCGGTGGCTTCACACCTCTCCTCTTTCTTCCTCCGTAGTATGTTCTCAGTCTCGAAACTCCAACAGGTCCATCAATGTAAATCCTCCTGAGAATCGAGGCGCATCTGATGTACCACCAGTTCTTCTGAGTTGGCGGAAGCTCCTTGTGCGCTCCTGTCTTCACGTATGCTGCCCACTCGGGTGGCTTGATCTCCTCCATCTTTTCAAGCTTCTCTGCAACCTTCTCAATCAGCTTGTCTGCGGGCACATCATAAACAGTTGTCATTTCTTCAAACCTCCTTCTTGACCTTCCTTATAACTGCCGTTCTTCCCCTAATATCTTCAACTTCACATCCAGTTCTGATTGCGATCTCTCTCACGAGATCATCAACAACTTCTCTCTTTTTTGCTATGCTCTTCATAAATCTTATTTTTATAACCTTCCTGTCCTCCAGCTGCCTCTTTATCTCCTCAATCACTCCTTCACTGAGACCTGCCTTTCCTATCTGAACATGAGGCTTTGAATGAATTGCATTCATTGTATTACAGAGTCGGAGCATCCAATTTAAACCTTTGCAATTCCTCCATGAAAAAGGTTTATATATCGCCTCTCAATCACCTCTCTCATACCCCCTCCCCCACCCCTTTTCTCCTTTCAGAGGTGAATGGGTTGGAGTTCAGAGAGCTTCTTGCTGAATCTCTGAGATGCGTGAGACCGTGCAGAGCGATTTCAGCGTTTGCTGTTAATGTTGACATGGTGACGAGAGTTCGAAGAGAGCATGGAAAGCTTCTTCCACCTCTCAGAAATCTCCCGGAGAGGAGAGTAATATCTTCCGCTGAGGAACTTCTCTCAGTCCTTCATTACCATCTCAGAAAATCTCTCGGAGCAGAGTGGCTGATTGAGAGAAGGGTTGGGAAGGAACTGGAGAGGATTTTCGAGTTCAGAGAAGCTCTCGGGGGAAATTCAGCTCATGTTGCGGATACCCTCTCTCGTTTTGGCTTTGAGGTTCTTCTGAACATTCCAAAGCTCAGCAGAAAACAGGCATCCCTTCTTCATGAGGGGATCCTCTGCTTCAGCCCATCAGGAACTCTGGGTCATCCCTCTGAATTTGCGTCAGAGGAAGAGGAAATCATTCATTACATCTTCGAGTTTGAAGAAGGTGAAATCATCGAGCTGATGAATGGAGAGAGCTTCAGGATTTCTCAGACAGGAAGATTTATAGCAAGCTGTGATGTGTCATCTCCTCCGGAATATCTTCAGGAGGCGTTCCTCAAATTCTCAAAGGAGTATGCCAGAAAGGCGAGAGGAGCTTTTCTATCCGGTTTCCATCTTCTCAGAAGCGACGAGGGTTTTGAGCGCTTCATCTCTCTTGTGAATTCCTGGGGTTCTCATCTCA
>JACIWD010000137.1 GCA_014361165.1 Candidatus Mnemosynella bozhongmuii | reverse complement strand
CGACAAGGAGCATTCAAAGGGAAATTATTTTATCACCTTAAAATAGATTTCTGCCTCGCGAAGAGGAAGTGGCTGGCAACTTGAAAAAAGGCAGAGACTGATGAGCATGGGAATTAAAATCAGGATTCTCGGAGAAGGAGTTTTTGAGGTCGAAGGAGCGAGAAAAATTTTTGAGCTGGAAAAGGAGCTGAGAGAGACTCTGGAAGATGAGGGAGAGTTCAGAAGGAAATACAGGGAGCTTCTGAATGAGATAAGAAAAGGGAGGAGAGTGGAAGGAAGAGCTGATTTTGTTCTGCCTCCGGAAAATTTGAGAATTGACGATGCCAGAAAACTTTTAAAAGATGGAATTTTCAGAGAAGACCTCTTCTCAAAATTTCTATGAGTTTCTCGGGATAGCCCTCTTCTTTGATTCTCCTTTCGAATCTCTCAAGAGGATATTCAACTCTCCTGAATTCGAGAGTCCTCTCAGAGGTGTCAAGAATGCAGAAAGACGCTCTCCAGTCACCATCTCTTGGCTGACCGATGCTCCCGGGATTTACAACTTTGCAGAGAGGAAGAACCTTTGAAAACTGAAAATGAGTGTGTCCACAGAACACAAAATCTGCGAAGAGATCTGGAAATGCACTCTCGAAGCTCTCATCGGATGCATCGGGATAGAGATACTCATAAAGAGGATTTCTCAGAGTGGCATGAACCGCATAGATGCTGATCCCCTCAAACTTCAAACCTCTTGCAACTGGAAGAGAGGAGAGAAATCTGAAATCAGAATCGCCCATTGTTGAGAGGTTCAGCTCATGAGTAATCTCCGCAATTCTCTCCATCTCTTCTCTGCATCCGGGAGAGCTCTGAGAGAGGATTGCGTGATCGTGATTCCCTCTCACACCGAATATGAGGGAGTTGCGGAGAAGATCTATGCATTCCGGGACATCCGGTCCATATCCGCAAACGTCTCCGAGGAATATCACGCCATCATTCCTCTCTTCAAGAACTCTCTCAAGAGCAGGAAGATTCCCGTGAACATCGGATATTATAAGAATCCTCATGATCTCACCTTTCACCTTCAGGAGAATAAATCATTCGCCCGAGATTCGAAATCTGAGAAAGGCTGCAGCACCTCCAAGATGCTGAAGTCTCTTTCCCGGTTCAAATTCTGTGCTGAAGACAAGATATCTGCCACCCTTCTGTTCGGTTCCTCTTATCAGCTTCTCTCCTTCCTCAGTCATGGCCATCTCATCGGTGATGAGAAGGGTTTCCACCGCACCGAGTTCAACTGCTTCTTTAACCTCCTCCAGACCATATGCAACATTTCCGCCCTTGGCGATTTCCCTCATGAGCTCCTCGAAAAGTTCGCTCTCCTTAACAAGCCTCATATCGCTGACAATCTTTTCAATGCTCTTTCTTCTGAGAACCTCCTGATACCCGCTCACTCCGGTTGAGCTCGTGTCCACAAGAAAGCTCTTCTCCTTCAGCTCGGGTGCAACTTCTTCAACAGTTCTCAGAAGTTCTTCCTTCACAAAGCCAGGTCCGGCTATGATTATGCTTTCTGCCTCTTTTCCCACAACCTCAAGCTGTTTGATGATCTGGAGGAAGAACTCCCTTCTTGTTCCGCCTGCACCCTTTCCAGAAGAGCCCACTATCTCCGCAAATTCATCCACTCCATAATCTCTGAGGATTCCGATTGTTGCATATCCCTCCTCAACCGTCAGGATGATGACCCTCGGTCTTTTTGATGCTCTGACCGCTTCCTCTATTCTCCTGAGCTGATGATCCTTCCAGGATTTGATTATTGAGAGATCCCTTCCCGGTTCTATGTTCAGAGTATGGTGAGCTCCGGAATCAATCCCATCCTCTATAACTCCGTGAATTCTCAACCGGTTTGAGAACTTCTGAAATTCCACTTTTTCAACCCTGATTCCGAGTCTCACAGGTTTCTTCTCGACACTCTCAGGCCTGATTTTATCGGTTGCACTCTCCACCTTCCTCAGAGTCTGGGCATAAACAAGGTCTCCTCTTTCAACGAGAAATTTCAAATGCCACAGATCATCCAGAGATTCAGGAAGAAGAGTTATTTCCCCTTCCCTGCCCTTCAGATTTCTCTTAATCACTCTCAACTATCATCACTCCTCCGGGTGGAAGCACCTTAAGGATTTCTGATGGAGAGGCAACCTCCTTAACTATCCTTCTGTCCTCCGGATCGCATCTCTCCCGGAAAATCTCATGGATTCTCCTGGATGCCGCATTCTTATCCACATCGCCGGGAACGATGGAAACGTGATACTTGCACCACTTCTCAACCGCGGTTTCAGGACCGCACATCAGTCTCGTTTCATCAGAGATCTCAATGCCAATCGAGAGCTTCAGAGGAACGTTTCTTATGTAGTTCCTCTCACCCCTTATGACGAACGCCCCCTTGGGAAGATATTCCCCGCTCTCCGGAGTCTTGGAAACCTGATCGGGATAGACCCAGTAGCAGTCTCCTGAATAGGCTCCGGCTTTCCAGAGGGAGGAATATGAGACAGCAAAGACAGCGGTCTCGAAAATCGTTTTCTCCGTGAAGTTCTTTCCTTCTGTTTTCAGAATGACAGCGGGAGCTCCGTGAACGTCTGCATGGAAAAATATATCGTTCTTCTCCATGTATTTCTTAACGAGCTCCTCGTTGCTGTCGGCATCCTTTCCACCAACCGCGAGGAGTCCTTCTGAGGAGATGAACCATCTGTAGCGATAAAACCATCTATCCTTCTTTCTGACTGCTCTCTGAGGTATCAGAATCTCCTCATCTTCTCTAAGAGATTCGAGTTTTTTCAGAGTCTCCTGAAGTGCTTTTAGCGCTCCTTCTTTCTTGTTCTTCGCAACTTTAACCCTCTCATAAAAGATTGAGGCATTCTTCTCGACGCTCATATCGTATCTCAACGGAATTTCTCTTCCAAAAGCTGAAATGTAAACTTTTTTCTCTTTCGGATCAACCCTCCTTATCCAGGGATGGCTCTCTCCAACTGATGCCCTCTTAAGAATTTCCTGAATTTCAAGATAGTTCTCATATATCCAGTCTCCCAGACGCGAGTAAAATTCGATCTCCTTTTCGAATTTTTCAACAGCCTTTTCCTGCTGTTCCTTCTGTCTCAGAAGCTTCTCTCTTCTTCCGCTTTCAGCTCTCTGAAGACCTGCCTCAATCATGATGGACGAAAAGTAGCTGTCAAGAGCTTCCTGAAAGCTTGAAAAATACTTCTTCTCGAAGGAATCATAGCGGAGAAGAGAGATCGGTGTAACGTCAATCATTCTCCCATCCTTCATCACAATCTGCGGTTCAGGAGAGGATTCTATTGATCTGAAAATATCTTTCAATGCCTCGAAGAGTCTTTCAAAATCTCCCTCTCTGAGCTCATCCATTTTCCTGTTCTTCTCAACTCCTGCTCTGAGACAGATTTCCTCTGCATAAACTCCTCCAAAGTTAAGGCGTGTGGCTATCGTTCTGACCACATCGGAAGAGGAGGAGCGAAGAATCTCAGAGAAAGTCTCATAATCGAGTTTCAGAGGATTCACTGTTTCGGGAGGATAGCTGTAAATCTCACCTCTTCTCAGAGTTCTCGTGCTCACATCAACAGGCTTCATCAGAGCAACAATTCTCGATTCCTCATCCACGAGGATGACATTGCCTTTGTGGAACATCTCCGAAATTATTCTGAAGGGCTTCTCTCTTTCAACCGTTATCTCCACTATTCTGTCAAACTCATGCTGCGAAATTTTCCTTATTTTACCACCGGAAAGGTGCTTTCTCAGAGACATTGCGAAGTTGGAGGGCGTCTTCGGAGCAGGAAGAGGAAAGGATGTGATGTGAATTCTGTTTGATGCCAGAACAAGATCAACTCTTCCTTTCGATAGGGCTCTCAGCTTTAGTCTCAGCTCTGATGGAGTGGGCTGATAGATTTTATCCACCCATGCGCCCTCAAGCTCCGCGAGCTCTCTGAGCGAGGCGTAAACATCAACACTGGACATCTCCTCTTTCATCCTTTCTGAGAAATGCAGGAGAGACTTAAATCTGTTTCGGAGGGACCACTTTAAGATTTATATATGAGCAGACCCAATTGCATCCAGGAGGGAGATTTTGGCAAAGAGAAGGAAGATTAAGAAGGAGAGAAGAGAAGTTGTTCAGGAAGAGGTGAAGAAGCCGATAATTGAATACAAACCTCCGAGTGAGGAGGAGAAGAAAAAGCGTTACAGAGAAGGGCTCATAAAAACTCTCCTTCCAAGCTTCCTAGGGATTGTCGCAGGAATAATTTCAGTTATGCTTGGAAATTCCTTTCTTGTTATCCTCGGAATGCTTGCGATTTTTATCGGAATGCAGTATCCCTTCTATTTGAAACTCGGAATTAAGAAAGAGGAGTTTGGAAAAAAGGACTGGTTTTATGTGGGTTTCATGACGTTTGATTTCTGGCTGATAACAGCTGTTCTGCTGATGAACTGAAAGAATTTCACATCTTCAAAAGTTCTGCGCCTTTATCGATCACGATGGAGCAGGGAGTTGGAAGCTTGTTTGAAGCACTTCTCAGAGCCTCTTTCACCGCCAGGAAATGCTGGGGCGTTGTTTCAACGGTCATGATTTTCTGACCGGCTTTGACTCTTGCCGCTGTTCCAACTGGCTTTCCGAATGCCTTTCTCATTCCCTTCGACACTCTGTCAGCTCCTGCACCGGTTGCCATTTTGTTTTCTCTCAAAACATGGTGCGGATAGACTCTGACCTTGAAGTGGAAGTTCGATCTTCCAACTTTCGACATGAGATACTTGTTGGCTGCAACTCTTGCCGCCTCAAGAGCAATATGACGAATCTGACAGGCTTCCTTGGCAACCAGAGAGACCGAGACCGGGAAATCTGCTGTCAGATTGCCCATATCAAACTGAGGAATCTTGACTCCCGGAATTCCTCCGATGTATTCCTTCCTCGTATAAGCCGGACCTTTAATATCCCTGTACATTCTGCCTGGTTTCCTGACCATGAGAGAGACCTCCTTTTTCTGCACATAGAGTTGCCCGCTTATAAAATTTATGATTCCATGAGAGGGAAGAATTCACAGCTGAAAAAACGTGGGGCTTCCTTTTATCAATTTGCAAAAGGATTTTTCTTGCCTTCTCACTGCTGAGATTGTCGATCTCCTTCAAACATTCTGTAATATGAGAGACAGTCGAAATTCAAGAGGTCAGATCTCCCCGGTGTTTTATTCTCCTCCCAATCCCTGACCATATCGCTTCTTTCCCATTTCTCTCCCTTCAAAATCTCCAAAATCCGAAAATTCCCTCTCAGAGA
>JACIWD010000136.1 GCA_014361165.1 Candidatus Mnemosynella bozhongmuii | reverse complement strand
CATGCTCATGAGTCTCCAAGAAATGTTTTGATAATAGGTGGAGGGGATGGCGGAACTCTTCGAGAGGTTCTGAAATATGATGTTGAGAGGGTTGATCTTGTTGAAATAGATGCGGAGGTAATAAAAGTTGCGAGAAGATATCTAAAATCAATTCATGCTGATTCCTTTGATGATGAGAGAGTGAGAATTCATCACGAAGATGGTTCGGAATTTGTGAGAAAATCGAAGGAGAAATATGATGTTGTGATCATTGATGGACCCGATCCGGTTGGACCCGGAAAGGTTCTTTACACGGAAAGTTTCTACTCATCTCTGAAAGCTGTCTTGAATGAGGATGGCTTTGTTGTCGCTCAGGCGGAGTCTCCGATAGTTCAGAAGAGGGAGATGGAAACAGTTGTCAGCGGAATGAAGAACTCTTTTCCGCTCGTGAAAACATACTGGGGAGTCACTCTCATCTACCCTGGATTCTTCTGGTGTTATTCGGTGGGAAGCATGGGAAGAGATCCGGAGGAAATCAGGAACAAGAGCATTGTGGAGACAAAATTCTACACAAGAGAACTCCACAGATGTCTTTTCAACACCTCTTTCCTCTCCCACCTCTCTATTTCCCAGGATGGTTGAAATATGATCAGGGGAGTGGTTTTTGACATAGGGGGAGTCCTGTTCACCAACGGAACTGCAGAGGCAATTAAAAAAATCTCGAGGAGATTTGGGATAGAGGAGAAGAGAGTTGAAGAAGTTCTCATGGGAGAGCTCGGTGAGAGATACAGAAGAGGGGAGATCTCAAAGGAGGAGTTCTGGGAATCCGCAAGAAGATTGTGGGGAGATTCCGTTGATGTCGCTGAGGCCTCAAAAATCTGGCATGAATGTTACAGACCGAGAAAAGAAGTTTTTGAACTGCTTGAAGAGCTGAAGAGAAATGGATACAGGCTGTTCTTCCTCTCAGACAGCACAGAAGAGAGGAATGAATTCCTGGAGAGAAATTACGGATTTCTCAGATATTTTGAAGATGGAGTCTTCTCTCACGAAGTTGGAATGAAGAAACCGGAGAGAAGAATTTACGAGCTTCTTATAAGAAAGGCGAATATGAGGGCTTCAGAACTCATATTCATCGACGACAGAGAGGAGTTTCTCAAACCAGCAAGAAAACTCGGGATGAAGACAATTCATTTCAGAGATGGGAGAGAGCTCAGAGAGAGACTCAAAAAATGGGTTACGCTTAAATAGATGGTTAAAAAAAGAGAATAATGTTATGTGGGGAAAAGAGGAAAGGAGAATCATCTCATTTTTGACGAGCTCTTCGGGAAATCTTGAAATGCTTGAAGCTCTTGAAAAGCTTGGAAGAGCAGATATTAAGAAGTGGATGGAAGAAAGCGGAACAGAGGATGAATCAATTTTCAGGAAAAGGCTGGAGGAACTGATGAACTACGGTTTGGTTTCAAAGACTGTTGAGGAGGATGAAATTAAAAAGGAGTATTACTTCCTCACACAGAAAGGAGAGAGCATCCTGAGTTTTATTAAAAGCACAAAAAAGAAGCTCAGAAAAACCGGAGTGAGATGAATGCTGGAGGAGAGCTCATTCGAAGCAGTGGTTGGTTTTCTGAGCACTTTCTCCTCGATGGCCGGACACTGGATTGTGAGCCTCTTTGAGAAAATCATAGGAACAGATCTTCCATCCACTCTGGAGTCATCTGTGGGAATTCTTCTGCTACTTACAATCTTTCTTGGAATTGCAGAGTTCTCGAGAAAGGTTCTCTGGTTTGTTGTTGCGGTGGGATGGTCTCTCGTGGTATTGAGAATTGCCATTTCCGCTTTTGGAATGTGAAGGGGGTCTAAAAGATGAGCGATTACATAGGAATTCTCGGGCTCATTCTCATAACTCTGGGATTTGGCTATGAAATGGTTGGGACTGTTAAAAGAAGAAAATGCAATCTCAGCAGAGGCGTTCTTCTTCTTTTCATTTCCGCATCACTCCTTCTCTTCTATCACGCCTTTCAGCTCGGAGACATTGTCTTCATGTCTCTGAATCTTATTGTCACGTTCATAAATCTCGTAAATCTCTATTTCAGCTGACTTTCCTTATCTCAACAAAAGAGGAGTTAAAGGTGGAGGCATTCCCGTAGAGCTCGTTTACTCTATCCGAAGTCAGAAAATTGAGATTTTCCTCACCTTTATTCAGAGGAAATGATTTGTAGATGACCGCAACGCCTCTTGGAAGATCCTCTGAAATTCTCAAAACTCTCTTAATACTTCCATTCTCATTGAAGACTTCAACGGCATCTCCATCTCTCAAACCCCTCTCTCTCGCATCTTCCGGGTTTAAATAAACATTCCTGTCCTCCTTTCCGTGAATCTCTCTGTACTGGCTGGTTATCGAGAATTTCCATGTTGGCGTCAGAAGTCTGAGACCTTTTTTCTCAACCTTTAACGCCTCTGGAAACGGTTTGAGTCCTCTTTTCATCGCTCTCCTTGATAAAAACTCTATTTTTCCACTCTCAGTCTCGTAAACATCATCCCTCCTTTCTATCTTCACAAATCCTCTCCTCATGAGCTCCTCATATTCGATTCCATTCATCCTCAGGACATTTCTTGCGACACTCTCATCACTCTCAAAGAGAGCCGGTTCGCTCAATCCCAGCTTTCTGCTCAGCTCTCTTGTTACCTCGCTGTTGCTCTTTCCGCACAATCTTGTGACGGGCTGATTTACTGAAATGTAATGATGATGGAAGGAATCCGCAATATCAAACCTCTCAAAAAAGGTGCTCGCAGGAAGAACAACATGCGAGAACATCGCAGTCTCGTTCATGAAGAGGTCATGGAGGACAACAAAAACGTCGTTTTCAGCAATCGCCTTTCTGAGACGGTTCTGATTTGGAAGGGATGCAAGAGGGTTTGAATTGTAAATGTAGAGGAACCTCACATCTCCATTCTCTATTGCCTCAGCAATCTTCATCTGAGGGATCTTTTTCAACTCTCCTCTCCTCAGATGCACACCTTCAGCATAGCTCTTATCAATTGAATGGCTGTAGATGAAGCCTCTTGGATGCCCTACAAGTGCTGGAAGCATGGAGATTGCTCTGACACTCTCTCCTCCGTTCAGAGTTCTCTGAAATCCCAGTCCAATGTGAATGACTCCTCTCTTTTCAGCATATTCGAAGGAGATTTCTTCGAGCATCTCCCTCTCCACTCCACTCTCCTTGCAGACCTCTTCAGGAGAGATCCTTTCCAGATATTCTCTGAACTCCTCAAATCCGAAGACCCTGTCTTTTATGAAATCTCTGTCATAGAGCTCATTCTCAACTATGACTTTCGCGATTCCAAGAGCGAGCCATACATCGCTTTCCGGCTTTATCTGGATGAATCTCTCGCATCTTTTTGCTGTCTCGGTTCTGAAAACATCAACAACCCATCTTTCGAGCCCGTATTTCTTTGCGATCACATATCCATGAAGATTCGTCCACAGTGGATTTAATCCCCAGTAGATGATCAGCTTCTGTTCCCTCAATCTCTCCGGGTCCATTCCGTGAAAACTTCCGTAAATGTCTGTGAGAGCCTCCTTTCCAGCCCGGGAGCAGATTCCATCATCAATCACAGAAGCGTTGAGATAATGAAAGAGGCGAAGAGGGAAAAGAGAATTAACAATTCCTCTGTCACCGGCGTAGTAATATGCGAGAATGCTCTCAGGACCAGATAAGTTGAGAGTTTCCTTCATCTTCGATGCAACTAAGGAAAGAGCCTCATCCCAGCTAACAGAATGGAACTCTTCATCGAAGCTCTCTCTTATGAGCGGTTCTCTCAACCTTTCATCGCTGTGAAACCATTTGGGAAGGAGATTTCCCTTCTCGCAGAGAAAACCGGAGGTAATGGGATGCTCCGGATTTCCCCGGACTTTCAGAACTCCATCTCTGATCTCCGAAATGATGGAGCAGGTGTCAAAGCAATCTCTCATGCAGACGCTGAACAAGAGCGTCAGCCTCCTCTTTCAGAGCACTATCTCCTTTGAGTCCATTCCGGGCTCTTTTGCTGCCTCTCCAGGCCTCATGGGTTTTCCAGAACTCTTCATAACTTCGGGAATCCTCCTCTTAAAATCTTCCATAAAAGAGAATCCGGGGATTTATTTATTTATGTCTTTTCTCCGAATCTTGAAATGACGGGACAGGTGAGTTTTTTAAGGGAGAAATAAAACTTCATCATGGTTCCGCCTTCCCACGCCCGGGTGAAAAGCATGATCCCGGGTCGGTGGGCGGAACCACATCATGAATATCCGAGCCACTCCATTTTCAGTTCAAGGAATCTTCCTTCTTCAATCGCCTTTCTTATTTCTTCCATCAGCCTGAGAACGAAATGAAGGTTGTGATATGATGCAAGCCTGAAATATGCAAGCTCCTTTGAGACATAAAGATGTCTCAGATATGCTCTTGAATAATTCCTGCAGACAAAACAGCTGCAGCTCTCATCAATCGGAGACTCATCCTCTCTGAATTTTGAGTTCTCTATGTTCATCCTGAATTTATTCTCCGGTGTTCCTCCTGCTGAAGGAGTTATGTAGAGATGACCTCTTCTTGCCCATCTTGTCGGTGAAACACAGTCAAACATGTCAATTCCTCTTTCCACGCAGTTGAAGATGTCCTCAACGCCACCAATGCCCAGGAGATGTCTCGGCCTGTCTTCGGGAAGAATCGGGATAACCCACTCAAGAATTCTCAGCATGTCACTTTTGCTCTTCCCGAGCGAACCTCCTATTCCGTAGCCTGAGAGCTCAAATTGTGAGAGAAATCTTGCAGATTTCTCCCTCAGATCTCTGTATTCTCCTCCCTGAACTATTCCAAAGAATTCCTGCTCCTCATTCCTGTACTTCAGACATTCGAGAAACCACCTGTGACTCTTCTCAAGAGCTCTCTCGGTGTATTCTCTATCAGCCAGAGGAGATGTGCATTCGTCAAGAGCGAATGTTATGTCCGAGCCGAGATTTCTCTGAATTCTCATCGAAAGTTCTGGAGTCAGTCTGACTCTCTCTCCGGTGAGAGGGTGCTTGAAGCTTATCCCTTCATCATCTATGAATGCGAATCTCTCCCCCCTGTATTCTCCTCCTCTGAAACCCTCAAGAAATATGTTATCAGCAATTTTCCCGACTCCATGTTCCTTTCCGTCCCCGAGGGAGAAAGCCTGAAAGCCTCCTGAGTCTGTTGCTATTATCCCGTCGAACTTCATGAATCTGTGGAGACCTCCAAGCTTCCTTATCAGCTCATCCCCCGGTCTGATGTGAAGGTGAAGTGTGTTCGCAATTATTATCTCCACTCCGAGCTCTTCAAGGTCTCTCGAATCAAGAGCCCGCACTGTTCCAAGTGTCGCCACGGGAAGAAATGCAGGAGTGTGAAATTCACCCCTTCTCATCCTGACTCTTCCACATCTTGCTCTTCCGTCCTCGGCTTCTATCTCGAATTTCAGATTCATTGGATCACCGAAAGAGATAATTACATGAGCCTTAAATATAAGGGTGATTCAAAAATCCTTCTGAGGAGATAAGATGGCTGAGGATGTGAGAAAAAGAGCCATAAATAAGCTCATCCCGAAATGTCCGGTTTGCAGGGCTCCACGATCTCTCGAAATAGAGGAGAGAAACATCATAGTTTGCTCAAACTGCAACTCAAAATGGCTCAGGACCAGCGGGATAACAATGAAGCTCATCGAGTCAGAGGATAAGGACCTTGTTGGAAAGCACATGGAATTTGATGACTGGAATAAAATAGCGGTGAAGGGAAAAGAGGGACTTGTGATTGAATCTCAGAAGAAGGGCGGTGCGAGAAGTCTGAAGGATAAATTCATAAAGGCATATTCCAAACAGGTATATCTCAGAAGATTCAATCTCATCATGGCATTTATCGGTCTCGTTTTCGGAATATATTTCTTGAGAGGTGGCAATTATCTTCTTTCTGCCCTCATGTTCCTGGGTATGCTCGCATATTTATACAGGGCTACAGTCAAGCCCTCAGAGAGAAGAAGGATGACCAGAGCTGAGAGAAGGAGGAGAGAGAGGAAATGAGTGAAGAAAATGGGGTTGTATCCTGGATTCACTATGCTCTTACAAGCACAATGCCGGTTCAGCTTTGCGAGGTATTCTTCAGAGAGGATGATGTCCTCCTTCTCTATTACGGAAGACACACTCTCGTGACCATGGCAATGAAGATACCCAAGAGAATTGCAAAAAGGATGAGGATTGCTATCTCTGTTGAGGGTCTCAAAAGAGCAAGAGAAATAGCTGATGAGGAAAGGGTTCTGAAATATGAGGAAATAGAGGAAGTTATTCTCTTTGGCGGTAGCAGAAAGAAGGATGCAAGAAAAATTCCTCTTTTTGCTCTGAGACCGAGGATTACTATAAAGACGAAAAAAGGGAAAATCTATGCATTCGGAATTCATGATGAGGAGTTTGATTATGAAAGGGTTAAGGAAGAGCTTGAAGAGCTTGCAAGAAGAAAGGGATTCAAAATTACCGTGAAATGAGGGATTTAAATGCGTTTCAATCCAGAGGAATGGAAAAAGCTTGCAGAATCAGATTTCGTCTCGGCATGGCTTAAGAGCAGGGAGATCCTCAGAGAGGAGAATGTTAACAGAAGGTATCCGAGGAAGAGGATAAGGGTTGGAAAGGAGCATCCTCTTTTCGAGACAATTCAGAGGCTCAGAGAGGCCTATCTCAGAATGGGATTTTCAGAGGTTGTGAATCCGGTTTTCATAGAGGAAATTGATGTGAGGAGACAGTTTGGGAAAGAGGCTGATGCTGTTCTCGATAGATGCTTCTATCTTGCAGGTCTCCCGAGACCTGATGTGGGGATGAGCGAGGAGAAGAGGAGAGAAATTGAGAGAATTCTCGGGAGAAAGGTTGCTGATGAGGAAATTGAAAATCTGAGAAGAAAGCTTCACGAGTATAAAAAAGGAGAATTTTCAGGAGATGACCTTGCTTACGAAATAGGAAGAGCTCTGAATGAAAGCGATGAAATTGGGATGAGGATTATCGATGAGGTCTTTCCCGAATTCAGGGAGATGATTCCCGAGGCGACGAGAACAACGCTCAGAAGCCACATGACGTCCGGATGGTTCCTGACTCTTCAGAGCCTCTGGTGGAAAATGGAGCTGCCTGTAAAGCTCTTCTCAATAGACAGATGCTTCAGAAGAGAACAGTCAGAGGATGCAACAAGACTGATGTCATATTTCTCTGCTTCATGTGTTTTGATGGATGAGGAAGTTAATGTGGATGACGGAAAGGCTGTTGCGGAAGCCCTCCTCTCTCAATTTGGTTTTGAAGACTTCAAGTTCAGAGAGGATGAGAAGAGGTCGAAATATTACATTCCTGGAACGCAAACAGAGGTATTTGCATATCATCCAGAGCTTGAGGGTAGCAGCACAAAATATTCTGACGGCTGGGTGGAGATAGCAACCTTCGGAATATATTCCCCGACTGCTCTCTCTCACTATGAAATACCATATCCCGTGATGAATCTGGGACTGGGTGTCGAGAGGCTTGCGATGATCCTCTACGGCTATTCAGATGTCAGGGAGCTTGTCTATCCCCAGTTCTATGGAGAATGGAAGATGAGCGACAGAGAAATTGCATGCTCGCTGAAGTTGAAGCTGACTCCGATGAGCAGAGAGGGAGAGGAAATAGCTTCCTCAATCTATCAAGGTTTTCTGAAATATCGCGATGAGATGGGGCCATGTGAATTTGAGGTCTGGAGAGGAGAGCTTTTTGAGAGAGAGGTGAAGGTCAGCATACTCGAATCAGAGAACGTGAAGCTTGCGGGACCTGCTGCATTCAACGAAATTCTTGTGGTCGATGGCTCAATAATTGCGGTTCCGAGGACTTCGAAATATGAGGAGTATTTCAGGAAAGGTGTCTCCACAGGAATTGTCTTTGCTGAAGCTTTTGCAAACGAGGCTTCAGCGATATTTGAGAAAGCTGCTCTCAGAGGTGAGAGTCTGACTCACAGAGTTCGGGTTGTGAGGTCTCCCGGAGACATAAATGTCGAGGTTCCGCAGCATGTTCAGAGATACATCACCGGAAGGAAAAAGAAAATAGATGTCAGGGGACCTGCTTTTCTCAGCTCCAAGGTTGAGATTCTGGGATGAGAAAGGTGATGGGAAGAGAGTCCCTAATTTTAACTCTGTTCGCCGGAATCTCATCAGTTGCGGTCAGCATGATGCTTCCCTACATTCCTCTTTTTGCTCAGGAGAGCGGTTTGTCTCTTGAGCTCATAGGTTATGTTGTCTTCACCTACTACATAGTTCAGGTGATAATGAGGATTCCCATAGGCTCTCTCTCCGATGCTCTCGGCGATGATCGAATAATCTTGATGGGTGCAATCTCCATGCTGATCTCACCATTCTTCTATCTCCTCTCTCTTCGTCATCCAGCCTCTCTCTTCATCGCCCAGGCTCTTCTCGGGATAGGGCATTCTGTGACATGGGTGACATCTCCTTCGCTCATCACCAAATTCAGGGGCCCTCTTCATCTCTACACCTTCTTCATGGGACTCGGATGGTTTCTCGGACCGCCATTTGGAGGAAAGCTCAGAGATCTCTTCGGCATGCTTCCCCTTTTCATCGCTCTCTTCCTTCTCTCACTCTCATCGCTCATCTTCGCAGTGATTCTGAGAAGAAGGATGAAGGTTGAAAGAAGGGTTCACGGGATCAGGAAAATCGCGGTTCTCGGCCTGAAATCGCTCGGAGAGGCATTAAAACTGATGAGGAAGAGAGAGATTTTCATAGCATCCTACATCTCCTTCATCATGTTCATGAGCTTCGGCCTCGGTGCCTCCCTTCTTCCGCTCTATCTTTCTGAAATAGGCCTCTCCTCATTCCTCATAGGAGTTGCAACCTCCGTGAGGATGGGGGTCTCCACCGTTATAAGGCTGTTCACAAAACCTCTGGTGGAGTCTCCAAAGAGAGTTCTCATCCTTCTTCTCTGCGCACTCTCCACCGGAGCGTCAATAGTTCTGGTTTCGATGACGAAGAGCTTCACAGCAATACTCATACTCTCCGCAATATGGGGACTTGGAGTTGGAATCTATCTTCCGGTTGTTTTCTCGATTGTTGCAGATTCAACCGGGGAGAGCGAGAGAGGAACTGCAATGGGTCTGAGAGGCAGCATGGGTTCTCTGGGTTCAGCAGTTGGAACAGTTGCCTTCATGCATCTCGCAGACGCCTTCTCAATCTCCTACGCCCTTCTGATTTCCGGACTCGCAATTCTGATTCTATCGATTCCTCCAATCCTCAGAGGTTTAACAGGGAGATCACCGATGCTGTGATTGCCTGATCGGTTGAATAGGTTATGTGCGGAGCGAGATCGAGAACAAAATCAGCAAATCTGAAACATCCGCTGGGTATCCCTCTGTTTGAACCGTTGAAAATGAAGATCTCTCGAGAATCCTCGATTCTTCTCTTCAGCTCCTCTCTCACATCCTCAATCCTCCTTCCTCTCGGATCCGTAATTATAATGAGGTTCTCATCTCTTCTGATATCTCTCAGAAGCTGATAAAGCTCGTAGACGAGAACAGGAACTTTCTGAACCCTTCTGCCGTATGACCTTTCCTGTATCTCGTGCCTCGAAGAGATTCCATCCTCAACTCCTCTCAGAAATGTCTGAAGTATTTCCGAGCTTACCGGATGGTCGAAAACGACTATGAGTCTTCTGACCTCAAAAGCCTGTGCAGACCTTCCTATTGCAGAAGCGACTCTTTCAACTCCTCTGGGATCTTTTGCCTCGTAAATGAGCTGAACAAGGCTGATCCTGTTTGTGAGCTCTCTTGAGTCCCTCTTCCCGATCTTCTTTTTATAAATCTCCTCACCCCTCATGATTCCGATTCCGGCCCATTGATCTATTATCTCCACTTTCACGATGAAATCCGGTGCACTGAGATTGACTCTCAGGTCCTCTCTCCTCTTCAGAATCTCCGCGCCCGCAAGATTTTCAATGTCCTTCGAAGTGAAATCGTGCTTCCCCCTTCTCTTCACACGAACCGCAAAAGAAGAGCCGGGAGGAATCTCGTCGGCAACTTTTCCGCAAATCTCCGCTATCCTCTCAGGTTTAAGTTCTTCTGTCTCTTCTTTTATCTTCAGCACCTTCTCTATCTCCGGAATCTCTTCAAGAATTTCCACGGAAATTTCCTTCTCACTCTCCATTAAAATGAGGCCTTCATAGCCTCCTGGAGAGACCTTCAGAGAGACTTCGGGAAATCTCTCCTTTATAAGAGAGGATGCAATTCTCTCAACCCCTCTGGGAGTTGTGATAACGTATTTCATCATCCCTCTCCGAGAATTCTTCTCGCAGTGCTTATTCCCATCTCCACAAGCTCTTCAGCTCTTCTCCTGCTTTTACCCTCTGCGAAAATTCTCGCAATCGGCTCTGTTCCGGAAGGTCTTATGAGGAGCCACCCATCATTAAAGTCTATCCTTGCCCCATCTGTAAAATTCGCATCCGGAAATTCCTTTCTTAGACCTTCAAGGAGTCTCATCTTATCCCTGCACGGTATCTTCTTCTTCACCATGTAATACTCCGGAATTCCTCTGACAAGCTCTGAAATGGGTTTTCCCTCTTCAGCCATGATTTCAAGAATCTTCGCAGCACTCATTGCACCGTCTCTGGCCAGCTGGTGCTCTGGAAATATCAGACCACCGTTCCCCTCTCCGCCGAAAACAGCATTTTTCTCCTTCATGACCTGAGCAACTACAGGAGAGCCAACTGCAGTGTAGATGACCTCTCCTCCAGCCTCTCTCACTGCATCCTCAACCCTTTTCGAGCTCGAGACAGGAGTGACGACTATGCCACCTCCGTTCATCTCCACATATCTCTTTGCCACAAAGGCGAGAATGACGTCCTCTGGAATGAACTCGCCTCTCTCATTCACAAATGTTGCGCGGTCAGCATCTCCGTCATGAGCAACACCGAGATCTGCGGAGGAGAGCTTCACGATCTCCTTCAGAAGCCCGAGGTTCTCATCAACCGGCTCGGGCTCCCTCTGCGGAAATCTGCCATCCGGATGCGAATTTATCGAAATCAGCTGAGTGTCGAGCTCTCTCAGAAGTTCCGGGCTTGTGAAACATCCCGCTCCATTTCCGCAGTCAAGAACAACTTTAAAATTCTCCTTTTTTATTCTCTCAACATCCACACAGCTCTTTATTCCATCAATATAGAGCCTTGTTGCACTGTCATGATAAACGGAGCCAACTTCATTCCACTTCACAGTTCTGAACTCCCTGCTCATGTAAATTCTCTCGCTCTCCTCATCCATCTCTCTTGTGAACTCAGTTCCATCCACATTCACGAACTTTATTCCGTTGTACTCTCTCGGGTTGTGGCTTGCGGTTACGATAACTCCTGCGGTGATCTCATCCCTTCTCTTCACATAGTACTGGAGAGCTGGAGTTGGGGCAAATCCGAGATCAACAACATCCGAGCCACATGAGGTGATTCCGGAGATGACAGCAGATTTCAGCATCTGGGATGAGATTCTTGTA
>JACIWD010000135.1 GCA_014361165.1 Candidatus Mnemosynella bozhongmuii | reverse complement strand
AGGTTTTTGTTAAAAACTGCTGGGGAGATTTTTTAATCCTTATAACACCATCCTCAACCCTGTATTCATAACCATGGGGAGAGAGGATAAAAGATAGTGCCTTTAAAAGGGGAAGGGGTTTTTCAAAGCGGGCAGTTACCTTTTCATCCTCTATGGTATCCCAGATAATATTCACACCTGATATCTCAGATACCTTTGAAAGAACCTCAGAAAGAGGTTTTTGCTCAAAGGAAAGAGGGGGAAGAAGACTTTTTTCAAGGCTGTCTTCTTTTTTAACAATTTCCTCTACCTTCTCAAGGAATTTTTTTGCATCAACAACAAGAATGCTGTTTGTCTTATCATCAACCTCATATTTTCCCTCAGGGGAAAGGATCTCGGAAATCTTTAAAGATAAAAGTTTTGCTGAGGCAAAGTTTAACCTGTAAACCCTTTTTACAGGAGTAAAAACATCTCTTTTTTTAACCTCCTCTTCCATGAGGAAAAGAGGATAGGAGGCATCTTTTACCTTTATCTCCT
>JACIWD010000134.1 GCA_014361165.1 Candidatus Mnemosynella bozhongmuii | reverse complement strand
CATAGCTCTTCAGAAGAAAAAACATTTTTATAGTTGTCCACTCAAGTGGATTTCGGATGGAATCCGAGCACTATTCTCTTGGACTTTCAGAACTCGGTGAGAATGATCGGGTCCCTCCGGGTTCGAACATTCTGATTTTTGGTCCTCCGGAGTGTGGAAAGGATGTTATTTTGAGAAGAATTCTTCTTCGAGGTCTGAGAAATGGAGAGAGAGCAATTTATGTAACCGCTGCAATCTCATCAATCCACGAGTCAAAGTTTTTCGAGAGGATGAAGTTCAGGGATGAGATAACGTTCATCGATCCAATCTCTTCCGGGATTCTTGAGGTCTCCCGAATATCGGAAAATGTTGAGCTTGCGCCATCTCCCGCAGATATAACTGTTTTGAATGTGAAAATAACCCAGGCAATGGAAAAATATCTGAAAGAGGACAGGAAAAGAAAAATAAGGATCGGGATTAATTCGATTTCAACCCTTTTGATGTACAACAACCCTCAGGTCATTTACCGTTTCATGCATTCTCTTACGGAGAGGGTCAGATTAACCAGGTCTCTTGGCATCTACATTCTTGAACAGGGGATGCATCCGGTTGAAATTGAGAATATGTTCAAGCAGCTCTGCAACTGCATCATAGAACTCAGGAAAGGCCAGAGCTCTCCTCTGATGAGACTCATAAGATATCCCTTCAGAGCCTCAGAGGAAGTTGAGGGTAAATTTGAGGAAGGGATACTTGAATGATCTCAAAAATTTACGAGAGAATTCTTGAAAAAGAGGTTCTGAAGGGCCCAATGCCAAGGCATGTTGCCATAATAATGGATGGTAACAGAAGATTTGCTCAGAAACTTGGTGAAGATCCAAAAAGAGGTTATTTCTTTGGTGCAAAAAGGACAGAAGAGGTTCTCAGATGGCTTCTTGAACTCGGAATAAGGCAGACAACAGTTTACGCTTTTTCAACAGAGAATTTCAGAAGGAACAGGGAGGAGAGGGAAATAATCTTCGAACTGTTCAGAAGGAAAATAAGAGAGCTGATGAACGACAGGATGGTTCACGATAACAGGGTGTGCGTGAGGGTCATAGGGAAGAGGAGTCTTCTTCCCGCAGATATCATCTCTCTGATAGAGGAGCTCGAGAACAGAACTTCAAAATACGGAAGGTTCTTTCTGAATATAGCATTTGCATACGGTGGGAGAGCAGAGATAGTTGACGCAATAAAGGGTCTCATGAAAGATGTCCTCTCGGGAAAGCTCTCTCCGGAGGAGATATCCGAGGTGCATCTGACCAGACACATGTACCTGAATGGTGAGAGGATATCTCCGGATGTTGACCTGATAATAAGGACTGGAGGGGAAAAGAGAATATCGAACTTTCTTCCCTGGCAGGCAACCGGAAATGAGTCCACCGTTTACTTCTGTTCTCCCTACTGGCCCGAGTTCAGGAAGATAGACCTTCTCAGAGCAATAAGAACATATCAGCAGAGATTATTCAGACTCACCGGCGGCTCTCTCAATTTCGAGAATCCTCTCAATTCTTGATCTGGTTGCCGGTTTTCTCGGAACCGCTCTGCACGGTTCCGTGCTTTTTGATGAGATCTCAAACGTTCCTATTTCTCTTGCAATCCTCTCAATCTCAATCTTATCCATTCCTATAAGGGGTCGGTAAACTGGAAGAGAGGTTGCGGAGGAGATCACGAGGAGATTATCGAGGGTCTGGGAGGCAACCTGTCCTATGGACTCTCCGGTAACAATTCCGAGAGCACCGAACTCTCGGGCGATTCTCTCGGCTTCTCTGTACATGAGTCTCTTGCAGAGAACACACGCATATTTTTCAGCTCCTCTCTCTGATGCACTTTTCAGAAGCTCTCTGAATCTCTCGGAAACATCCGAAACAATGAGCTCGAAATCTGGCTGATAGCTCTTCAGAATTTCAGCAACCTCCCTGGCTCTCTCCAGCGAATCCTCCCCGGTAAATCCATTTTTTATGTAAAGCGGAATTATCTCGCAGCCTCTTTTCATCATCAGAAAAGTTGCAACAGGAGAGTCTATGCCTCCCGAGAAAAGAGAGACAAGCTTTCCGGAGACTCCTCTGGGAAGACCTCCAATTCCGGGAATTATCTCATCGTAAATGTAGCATTTATCATCCCTTATCTCTATGAATATCTCCACATCTGGCTCATCAAGATTGACTGAAGATCCCGGAACCCTTCTCAGAAGCTCGGCTCCGAGCTCTCTTGCAACATCAAGAGATGTGAACGGGTGATTTCCAGTTCTCTTCACTCTCAGAGCAAAGCTCTTCCCTCTTATTCTCTCTGCCGAGAACTCCAGAATCCTATCTTTAAGCTCCTCCAGAGCTGTTTCAATGCACGGAGAGAAGCTGACAATTCCGAAAACTCTCCTGAGACACTCTGGCTTTGCCCCTCTGATAAAAATTCTTCCCGCTTTTATTCGAGCTTCAGCACCGCACTTCTCTCTTATGTCCCTTATCAGAGCTCTCTCCCATTCCCTCCTTACATAGGGTGACTTCAGAGCAACTTCGGAATATCTTGCTATTATCAGTGATTCACCTTCCGATCTCATTTCTGATCTTCCTGCAGAGTCTGCAGACTTCACTCTCCAGAGAAATCTCCTCTCCTCTCTTTATCCTCTCAGCAAGCTTTTTTATTTCCTCTCTTATCTCCTCGCTCAGATTTACGGTAGCTCCTCTCTTGCTTTTGAGATACTGTGAAACAGCAGCCTGGGTGATTCCCATGCATTTGGAAATCTCCTTCTGAGTTAACCCCGAGTTGTACAGCTCAACTGTCAGCTCTCTTCTGAGAGCTGGAATGATATACCATATTGCATCCTCGCATCTCGACCTCATGATCCTCGCATAAACATTAACGTTGTTTTATTAAAATCTTGCTCAAGGGCGCCTCGAAAGTATTGCTTTTTCGGGAAAGTTTATGAGTGTGTTCCCTCATAAGACTTCGCAAAGGTGAAGGAAATGAGGAAAGTTGTTCTCGCATATTCGGGCGGTCTTGACACTTCGGTATGCATTCCGCTTCTCAGAGAGAAATACGGATTTGATGAGGTCATAACCGTTACAGTTAATGTCGGTCAGCCCGAGGAGGAGATAAAGGAGGCAGAGGAAAAGGCGAAGATCCTGAGCGACAGGCATTACACAGTGGATGCCCTTCAGGAGTTTGTAGAGGACTACATCTTCCCTCTTATAAAGGCTAACGGATGCTACGAGGGCTATGTTCTCGGAACCGCAATAGCAAGACCGCTGATAGCAATGAAAACCGTTGAGGTTGCAAAAAAAGAAGGAGCTCAGGCTCTCGCTCATGGCTGCACGGGAAAGGGAAATGATCAGCTCAGATTTGAGGTCATCTTCAGAGCCTCGGGTCTTGAGGTCGTGGCTCCGATGAGAGATCTGAATCTCACGAGAGAGGAGGAAATTGAATACGCAAAATCCAGGGGAATTCCTGTTAAGGCAACAAAGGAGAAAATCTGGAGCATAGATGAGAATATATGGAGCAGGAGCATTGAGGGAGGAAAGCTCGAAGATCCGTCCTTCGAGCCACCTGAGGAGATTTACAGATGGACGGTCTCGCCTGAGAAAGCAGGAGATGGAGAATATGTGACAATTGGTTTTGAGAAGGGAGTTCCCGTCTCTCTGAATGGAGAGAGGATGGATGGAGTCACCCTGATAAGAAAGCTGAACGAAATAGGCGGAAGGAATGGAGTTGGAAGGACAGATATGATAGAGGACAGAGTTCTCGGACTGAAGGCGAGGGAGAATTACGAGCATCCCGCGGCCACGATACTCCTCAAGGCTCACAGAGATCTTGAGCAGCTTGTTCTGACGAGAGAGCAGCTTGCCTTCAAGAAGATAATTGAGGAGAAATGGAGCGAGCTCGTCTACAAGGGTCTTGTAATAGAACCTCTGTTCAGAGATCTCAACGCGTTCATAGATTCAACTCAGGAATACGTAACCGGAGAGGTGAAAATGAAGCTGTATCGCGGTTCAGCGATTGTTGTTGGCAGAAGCTCTGAATACGCCCTCTATTCCGAAGAGCTTGTCTCATTTGACACCAAAACTCTAAATCAGAAAGATGCTGAGGGTTATTCAAAGTTCCACGGACTTCAGGCAGTTCTTGCAGAGAAAAGAAAGGCCAGATAACTAAATTTCTTCCTCCTCTTCATCTTCTATTTCAACTTCAACATCCAGAGTCATCGCAGCCGATATTGAATCTATTCCATCCATCCACTCCAGAACAATTCCGTCCGGAATTTCCGAGAATAATGAGTCGCTCAGTTTCTCTCCTCTGAGAACTCTTGCTCCAACCTCGCTTATAAGCTCTAAAGCTCTCTCGTAATCTCCCTTCTGCTCCGCTTCCACAGCCTCCCTTATGAGCTCCTCAGTCTCTCCTCTCTCCTCTCCTCCAGAAAGATATCTTTCGAATGATGCGATTGCAGCCAGAAGAGAGTTCTGGATTGACTGAATGTGCATGTTCTTGAGCTCATCATTCAGTTCGACCGGTTTGAGGATTATCTCTTTTATCTCCTCAATCATCCTCTTTGCCTCATCTGTCTGCAGAATTCCCTTTTCGACACTCTTCAAAATCTTGAGGAGGGCAACAACAACATCATCCATCATGTTTATCAGAAACGATGAGAGCTCCTCCTCCGAAACTTTCTCAATTTCCATTTCTCGAAATCTCGAAAGCCAGTTCTCCCATCTTCTCTGATCGTAGAATGTGAGTCTCTCACTCATCTCTTCGCCATCTCTCTCAGGGAATATTTAAATTTAGTGCATCCAACATCCTCGCATGAAAGAGCTCCTCAGAAAATCCCTTCATCTTCTCGCTCTCCTCCTCTTTCCGCTCTATGAAATCCTCGGAAAGGCAGCACTCATGAAACTCATCTTCATCTCTCTCCTCATATCCCTCCTTCTCGAAATCCTCAGGATAAAGAAGGGATGGCTATTCGGTTTCGAGAAGCTTGCAAGAGAAAACGAAAGGAAATCTCCCGGAGCTCATATATATTTTCTGTCCTCCTCTCTCCTCATCATCTCCCTCTTCTCAAAAGAAATTGCGCTGGCCTCAATAATCTCATTTGCTCTCTCGGATGCATCTGCATCCCTCATCGGAAGGAGCATGGGAAAAAGGAGGATCTTCAGAAAAACTCTTGAGGGAACTCTCTCGTATTTCATCGTTTCCTCTCTCATCATCTCTTTTTTCTTCCCTCTCTGGCTCTCCCTTCTCTCATCCCTTCTTGGCTCCCTTCTCGAGCTCTTTGATGTGCCTCCAAACGATAACTTCTCGACTCCTCTCGGAGTTGCAGTTCTCCTCTTCATCGGAAATTCTTTTCTCTGATTCGCCTCAACCTCTCTCTCATGTGCGGGCTGTCTTCAAGAATCTTTGAGAGGTTTGAAAAGGAGCTTGATTTGGGGTTCACGAAAAGAGAGGGGAGCTCGGCAAGAGCTCTCTCTCTGAACACAGAGAGAGCAGATGAGAATCTCTACTCTGGAATCATCGAAATCATAGAGGATGAGCTGAAGGATCTGAGAAACGGGGAATACCAGAAAATGGAAATATCGGGAGGAGAGAACATCGACAGCGGAATCAGGCAGACAGAAATTCTCAGAGGAATTTGCTACGAGATTTACTGCTTCGACTGTCTGAGCATGTACTATCTCAGAGTCCTCTGGGAAAGGGGCATATTTTATCAGAGAGAATGGATAAGCGTTGACATGGATGAGATTCTCAATTCTCCCTGGTTTCTTGAGGATTGACCGGAAGAGGAAAATTTAATTTGTTCTCCACATCTATCATCTTTGAAGGTGATTCCGGATGCTCGTTGTCGAAGATCTGAGAGTGGAGGTCGATGGAAGGGAGATTCTCAAAGGTGTTGATCTGGTTATAGAGGACGGAGAAAGGCATGTCCTCTTCGGACCGAATGGTTCTGGAAAGTCAACTCTTCTCATGACCATAATGGGCTTCCCAAAATACAGGGTGAAGAGCGGGAGGATAGAGTTTGATGGAGTTGACATAACCGATATGCCGATAAACGAGAGGGTGAAGCTCGGGATAGCCCTTGCATATCAGCATCCCCCCAGCATCAAGGGAGTCAGGCTTGAGGACATGATAAAAATATGTTCTAGAAAGGATGAAATAGGGGAGGAGGAGAGAAAAATTCTTGAAAAACTGAAAATATCTCCAGATTTTCTCAAAAGAGATGTTAATTCAGGCTTCTCAGGAGGAGAAGTGAAGAGATCCGAAATCCTTCAGCTTCTTCTCATGAAACCCAAGCTGGCGATGATGGATGAGCCCGACTCTGGAGTGGATGTTGAGAACATTGAAGTGGTCGGAAATGCCATAAATGAACTTCTGAGGGGGAGATCCGGTCTCATAATCACACATCTCGGATACATCCTGAAGTATGTTGAGGTTGATTTCGGGCATGTGATGATGAATGGCAGAATAGCGTGTTCTGGAGATCCTCACAAACTTCTTTCGAGCATAATAAGTGAGGGATATTCGAGGTGTGCGTCATGCGTGGAGTAGAGGAGAGAGCAAAAAGGGCATTAAACAAGAAACCGGCATACGGGCCAGATGTGGATCTTGAGAACTATGAGCTTGATTTCGTGGACATCTCTGCGAGCTCTCCTGAGGATATTCCCGAGGAACTCTCAAGAGAAGCTGAAAAGGTTGGAATATCAAAATCCGAATCTCTCGGTTATTTTCAGGTTGATCAAACTGCACTCTTCTCGATGTCATTTGGAGACGATCTCGAGGTTCTTCCACTCAGCGAGGCCAGAAAGAAATACGAATGGCTGGATGATTACTATTTCAGGCTCGTTGAACCAGATGCGGATAAATTCACGGCTTTCTCGGCTTTAAATCCGGCTGAAGGATATTTCATCAGGGTTAAGGAAGGAAGAAAAATTCAGATCCCTCTTCAGACCTGCCTTCTGATAAATAAGGATGGAGTCCTTCAGAATGTTCACAACATAATCATAGCCGAACCGAATTCTGAAATCCACATTCTAACTGGATGCACAACCGGTGCTCACAGCGGATTTCATCTGGGTATAAGCGAGTTCTATGTTTCCGAAGGAGCAAAGGTCTCATTCACGATGATACATCACTGGGCAAAGGATTCTCATGTCAGACCGAGGACTGGTGTGAGGATAGAGAGAGGAGGGACATTCGTGAACAACTACATCTGCATGTCTGAGGTGAGAAGCCTTCAGTCCTATCCAAATGTCTGGTGCGAGGGCGAGGGTTCATCGGCAATCTTCAACACCGTTGCTGTTGCCACAAACGAGAGCTACATAGATTTGGGTTCGAGAATTTTTCTCAGAGGGAAGGGAAGCAGAGCAGAAATCATCTCAAGAAATATCGCATCCAGAAAGGGTCATATGGTTGCGAGAGGACATCTAATAGGAGACAATCCTCAGTGCAGAGGCCATCTCGAGTGCAGGGGCATGATTCTCGGAGACGGAATCATTCATGCAATTCCTGAGATAGAGGGAAGATACGAGGGAGTTGAGCTCTCACACGAAGCAGCAGTCGGAAAGATTGCCGAGGAGGAAATCTTCTATCTCATGTCGAGAGGTCTCACCGAGGAGGAGGCAACTTCGACCATAGTGAGAGGATTCATGAGGCTCGAACTTCCGGAAATTCCCGAGAGATTGAGGGAAGAAATAAAGAGGGTTGTGGAGTTCAGCGCATCAAAACTCATGTGAGTGATTTTCATGAGGATTGCAGTCCTCAACAGAGATCGCTGTCAGCCGAAAAAGTGTGATTACCTCTGCATAAAATTCTGTCCGAAGGTCAGAACAGGGGATGAGGCGATAGTAATAGGTGAAAAGGGAAAACCGGAGATCTCAGAGATTCTCTGTGCAGGATGCGGAATATGCGTTAACAAATGCCCGTTTGATGCGATTCATATTGTGAATCTTCCCGAGGAGCTCGAAAGCGGTATTGTTCACAGATATGGAAAGAATGGCTTCTCTCTCTACGGTCTTCCAGTTCCGAAGAGGAACAGAGTTGTTGGTCTGCTCGGACCCAATGGAATAGGAAAGAGCACCTGTCTGAGAATTCTCTCGGGAGAGCTCAAACCAAATTTTGGTGAGGAAAGGGAACTCGAATGGGATGAGATAATAAAGAGATTTGCAGGTTCGGAGCTTCAGGAGTATTTTAGGAGGATTGCAAACAGAGAGATAAGAGTTTCTGTAAAACCGCAGTATGTGGATGCAATTCCAAAATTCTACAGTGGCGAGGTTCGAGAGCTTCTTGAGAGAGTTGATGAGAGGGGTCTTCTCAGCGAGCTTGCCGAGGATCTCCAGCTCAGGAAGATTCTGGATAGAGAACTCAAGCATCTCAGCGGAGGAGAACTTCAGAGAGTTGCAATAGCAGCAACTCTCATGAAAGAGGCTGATTTCTACTTCTTCGACGAGATAACTCCCTATCTCGATATCTATCAGAGGATAAACGCAACAAATGTCATAAGAGAATACACAAAGAATTCCTCCTCCCTTGTCGTTGAG
>JACIWD010000133.1 GCA_014361165.1 Candidatus Mnemosynella bozhongmuii | reverse complement strand
TTGAGGATAGTCCCGCCCGGATTCGAACCGGGGTCGCCGGGTCCAAAGCCCTGCAGGATTGGCCACTACCCCACGGGACTTCCCAGTTCTCTAATTTTTCTTATTTTAAATGGGTCTCATAATATTTTCGATGATAGCATGATTTATTTAAGTGAAGGTTGAATGAACCTTTCATGCACTTCAACGCTGATCTGCATATTCATTCGAAATTTTCGGGAGCAACTTCAAAAAACATGGAGCTCAGGATTCTTTCGACTCAGGCGAAGAAGAAGGGGATCAACATTCTCGGCACAGGGGATTGCCTTCATCCTCTCTGGCTTTCGGAAATAAGAGAGCACGCAGAAGGTGATGAAATAACGATCAATTCAATCTCCTTTATCCTCACGGTCGAGGTTGAGGATGCCTCAAGAGTCCATCACCTCATTCTCTTCCCCTCATTTTCAAAAGTTGAGGAAGTTAAAGAGAAGCTCAGGAGGTACTCGAATGACATTGAAAAAGATGGAAGACCGCGTGTGAATCTCAGTGGAGAGGAGCTTGCAGAAATAATTCTCTCGGCCGACTCGCTGATCGGTCCGTCTCATGCCTTCACACCGTGGACATCCCTCTATGCATCCTTCAACTCCCTTAAGGAGTGTTACGGGGAGATGAGCGACAGAATTCCGTTTGTCGAGCTCGGTTTGAGTGCGGACAGCAATTACGCTGACAGAATCAGCGAGCTCCATCCAAAGACCTTTCTCACGAACTCGGACGCTCACTCTCCCTGGCCGGTAAGACTTGCGAGAGAATTCAACCGTTTTGAGATGCAGGATGCAACCTTTGATGAACTGAAGATGGCGATACTCAGAGAAAGAGGAAGAAAGCCTGTTCTAAACGTTGGAATTCCTCCGGAAGAGGGGAAATACAATGAGACCGCATGCACGAGATGCTACACCCATTACTCCCTTCAGGATGCCAGAGCCCTTAAATTCAGATGTGAGAAATGCGGAGGGATTATAAAGAAAGGTGTGAAGGATCGGGTTGAAGAGCTTGCGGATCTGAAAGAGCCCGTTCATCCAGATCACAGACCGCCCTATCTCCACCTCATTCCTCTTGCGGAGATCATAGCACTTGCATATCGTCAGAGCTCGCCATACACTTCAAAGGTTCAGAAGATCTGGGAGGAGCTAGTTAGAGATATCGGGGATGAGGTCAGAATTCTCGTGGATGTTGAGCTGGATGAGATAAAGGATGAAAAGGTCAGGGAGGCAATCAGAGCATTCAGAGAGAGGAGGATAAAGTTAAAACCGGGAGGGGGTGGAAAGTACGGAGAACTTCTGCTCTTCGAAGATGAGGATGAAGGAGAGAGCAGAAAAGCTAAAACTCCGCAAAGATATTTATACGATTTCTGAGAAAATGAGGGAGGGTGATCCTCTTGGTTTCCGTGAATAGGGAGAGGTGCGGTTACTGCGGAGCATGTGTCAGTGTTTGTCCATCTGCTGCTCTTGAACTTGTTGAACTTCACCTCAGGATTTATGAGGAAAGATGCACTGGCTGTGGACTGTGCATAAAGATATGTCCCATGGGGGCGCTGGAAACATGAAGGGAGAATATGATGCGGTTGTTGTTGGAGCTGGTCCTTCCGGTTCTTTCTGTGCAAAGACAATGGCCGAGAACGGGCTCGATGTTCTGATCGTTGAGAAGAAGCAGGAAATAGGAACTCCTCTCAGATGCGCCGAGGGAGTCGGAAAGGGCGCTTTCATCGAGCTTCTCGGAGAGATTGATGAAAGATGGATTGCAATGGAGATTGAGGGTGCGGAGATCTACGCACCGGATGGAACGAAGATAACGATGAAAGAAGAGCACAGCGGAAATGAGGTTGGATATGTGCTTGAAAGAAAGATTTTCGATAGATTTCTGGCTGAAGAAGCAGTGAGAGCCGGAGCAGAGCTGATGGTTAAAACAAGAGCTACAGGACTTCTGATGGATGGAGGAAAGGTAAAGGGAGTGAGACTCAGCAGAAGAGGGGAGAGCTTTGAGGTTGAGAGCTCCCTTGTGATAGGTGCGGATGGAGTTGAGTCGCTTGTTGGAAGATGGGCGGGAATAAACACTGCTCTGAAACCAAATGACATTGAATCCTGTGCCCAGTATCTCGTTAAGGGAATTGACGTGAAGCCATACTGCGAGTTCTATCTCGGAAAGAAGATTGCTCCGGGCGGATATGCCTGGGTTTTTCCGAAAGGAAAAGAAATGGCAAATGTCGGTCTCGGAGTTCTTGGAAAATATGCAGGAGAGAAAAAGCCGATAGAATATCTGAACGATTTCATTGAGTTCAGATGTCCTGAAGCAAGGATAGTTGAACTGCATGTCGGTGCTGTTCCGGTCGCGATGCCGGTAAAACCAATGGTCTCGGATGGACTCATGCTTATAGGAGATGCGGCACATCTCGCTGACCCGATTACAGGAGGGGGAATTCTCAACGGACTGGATTCTGGAAGGATTGCAGGAAGAGTTGCTGCTGAGGCCAAAAAAAGAGGAGATTTTTCCGCAGAATTTCTCAGGAGATATGAGAAAGAGTTCATGGAAAGGCATGGAAAGACCTTCGAGAGGAATTACTTCATCAAAGAGAAATTCATAGGAATGAGTGATGAGCAGATTTCGGACATCTTCAGAGCTCTTAAAGACGTGAATATCGAGGATCTCAGCGTCTTCGGGCTTGTTAAAGAGATGTTCAAAAAGAATCCGAAAATTCTCTTTGAGCTCAGAAAATATCTCTTCTGACCTCTTTTTTATTCTTTCTTTTCAGAAGCTCAGAGAGACGAGATCGGAAGAGCCAGTTAAG
>JACIWD010000132.1 GCA_014361165.1 Candidatus Mnemosynella bozhongmuii | reverse complement strand
CCTTTTCCCGGCAAAGGTCCGCAACTTTTCGGGCCACGCGGGTGGCCGCGGGCGGATCAAGATGGGCCCCAAACTCGTCAAGCAAAAGCAAATTCGGCCTTTGCGCCAAAAGATAGGCCAGCCGCGCCCGCTCCTTTTGTCCGGTGGAAAGCTCGGAAAACCGGGCCCGGTAAAGGACAACATCGGCGATTCCCGTGACGTTCAGGATCTCGATGGCCATGGTCACATCATTGGTGAGCTCGTAGATGACCTCGAGGATGGGGGGGCGGCCGAATTTCGGCTCCAATTCGCCGGGAAGATATGCGGCCGGCCGTACGTTCTCGGGCATTTCAATCGTTCCGGATTGCCGGCGGGAGAGAATCTTTTCCTCGCCCACGGCCGCGGCCCAAAGGAGACGAAGGAGCGTGCTCTTTCCCGCACCGGAAGCGCCCACCAACGCCACGATGCTTTTAGGCTCGATGGTGAGGGAAAGATTGCGAAAGATCACGCGTTGAATGGCCCTTTTTCGCACGCCGAATGCGCTCAACGCTTCTTGCACCGGCTCGGCCATGTGGGAGATATCGAGGACGTTTTCGTAGCGCCAGGAGAGGCGGTGGATCCTGATGGGTCCGGAAAGAGGCTCCACGGCGGGGAAGGCCGGATGGTAAAGCTGGCCTTTGTGTTTTTTCCCAA
>JACIWD010000131.1 GCA_014361165.1 Candidatus Mnemosynella bozhongmuii | reverse complement strand
ACTCGGAGCTGATGAATGAGAAAGGCGTGAAGGTTGGAGTTGTCAGGGGAATACAGGACAGGGGCGAGAACATCAGCGTTGCAGAGAAGGGAAGGGAAGTGGCAATAGCAATAGATGGCCCAACGGTGGGAAGACAGATAAAGGAAGGGGACATTCTTTATGTTGACATTCCGGAGAGACATGCCAGGATAATAGAGAATGAGCTTCAAAATGCTCTTGAAGACCATGAACTTGAGGTCTTCAGAGAGGTGCTAAAAATTAAAAGGGAGAAAGATCCCTTCTGGGGTAGATAGGAGGCGATATAATGGTGGAGTTTAAGGTTGTGATTTCAGATCCGAAAACAGGAAGGGCTTACCAGGTTGAGATATCCGAGCCACAGGCAAATGTTTTCATAGGGAAGAAAATAGGAGAGACTGTTGAGGGAGATGCCATAGGACTTCCGGGCTATGTTCTTGAAATCACGGGAGGTTCAGACAAGGACGGTTTTCCGATGAGAAGGGATATTCCCGGAGCAGTAAGGAGAAGAGTTCTGCTCAGCGGGCCTCCGGGGTATCATCCAAAGAGGAAGGGCGCCAGGAAGAGGAAAACCGTCGTCGGTAACACGATATCTCCGAGTATCGTGCAGATAAATACAAAGATTGTGAAAAGAGGAAGGAAGAAGATAGAAACTCTGCTTGGTCTTGAGGCAGAGGAGGGGGAAGAGGAGGTTAAGGAAGAGGTTGCTGCAGAAAGCTAACATGTGATGTGGATTATTGCAGCAACCCTTCTACCCTCTTTCCACATCTCGTTAAATTTGGTTACGGCTTCTCTTGAGTTGTAAACATAGAGGAGAATTCCTCTCTCCCTCACAAGCTCTCTTGCATTGTCCTTAATTTTCACTCTGTTCATCATTCCAGTTCCTATTATCACGGCTTCTGGATCCTCTTCAAGAATTCTGAGGATTTCCTCTCTGTCAATTTCATGAGCCTGAGTGCTCAGTCTCTTTCCCCTGTCTCTGACCTCTCCTTCTGGAGTTATCAAAACATC
>JACIWD010000130.1 GCA_014361165.1 Candidatus Mnemosynella bozhongmuii | reverse complement strand
GTGAGGGTCTGGATAAGCATCATCATCTATAAAGACAATAATCTCCCCAGATGATGCCTTTACACCGGCGTTCCTCGCATTTGACAAACCAGAATCATCTGCAGAGATGATCATTATATTCTCATCGCCTAAACGTTCGTAGTAGAATTCATAAAGGTCTTCTTTTGGATCCAGAACAAGAATCACTTCATCAGGTTTTCTGGTCTGCTTTTTAATATGCTCCAAGCACTTCAGAACATCCTCAAATCTCTCCTGAGTGTACGTTGAAATTATTACAGATACTTTCATCTCAAACTGATTGAACTCTTTTGCTGGTAAAAAGTTTCTCATGGAGATTGGAGATTGTTCACATTACATATACATTACACACATTTACTGTAATGCCATGATGATGACCTTTCACATATTTGTCGTCTACTTTTTAGGAGATGATCTTTTTATCCTTAACCCCGTATAACAGAGTGCTCTCATCGGACCTCCTCTTCCTCTTATAAGCGAACTCATAAACCCGGAGACATTCCAAAATGCTGAAAGCTAATGTTTCACAGTTTTTATGGTTGATGAGGAGACTGAGGGACCAGAACCAGCTGATGAAGGAAATGAGGAAATCGGAAAATACGTTGATTTCGTTATAGAAGTTCCGGAAACAATTCCCATTCTCTCCGCGATAACCCATTCCGTTGCTCTGCAGCTTTTGGCTTATTACACGGCAAGAGCAAGAGGATGCGAGATTGACAAACCGAGGAATCTTGCGAAGAGCGTGACTGTTGAGTGATCAGCCTTTCAGAGCACTTAGAAGATAATCCACATCCTCTTTTCTGAGAACACCAAGAAGAAAGATGCCTGTGAGGTAAATCAAAGCTCCAAAGATGATTTTCGCAGCAGCTCCAGGAAGAGAGGAGAAGTTAAGAGCGCTGAGTATCAGAGCCATGATGACTGAGGAGAGGAGGATTTTGAAGAGTTCTCTGAAGTCGATTCTCGTTTCAAACATTCTGGATGAAAAATGAGCGAGAAGAGACCAGACAAATGCATTTGAGATGACTGTCGCAAGTGCTGCGCCTTCAATCCCCATTCTGAGAATCAGAAAGTAATTCAAAACTATGTTCACCAGCATTCCGAAAAAGCTGCAGTAAACAGGATATTCTGGTTTTTCCTTTGCATTGAACAGAATGCCCCAGAATCCGAGAGCAGAGGTTATGATGAGGAACGAGAGGATATTCAGAACTCTCACAGAGGGCAGATACTCGGCTCCGTAAACAAATCTTATGAGAGGTTCTCCTATGGTTATAAGCCCGAAAGCTGATGGGATGGCGAGAATGGAGGCGTATCTGAAAGTTCTGCTGAATGCATTTCTCAGATCCCTTCCCTCAAGATGAACGAAAACAGGGAATAGAACGGATGGAATCGAGACGACACCGGAAATTGCGCTGATGATGTTGTAGGATGCCCTGTAATATCCAACCTCCTCAGCAGGGAGAAACATTCCTATCATAACGGAATCAACATATGCGAAGACAACCCATGTGATCGAGCCAATCGTCAGATATCCCGTGAATCTCATGATTCTTCTCAGGTTCACGGAACTTGCCTTTCCGAAGATTAAAGAGCTGTGATTTCTGATGAGAAGAATTGAGAGAACGAGAAGAGAGAGGAGAGCTGCGATGACATAGCCGAAGAGAGCTCCAAGAACAGAGAGACCCATGAAGATGAAAAGTGGAATGAAGAGCAGTCTTGAGAGCTCATAAACAATGGATTTTATCAGATTTGCTCTGAAATCGTTTAGAGCATTGAATATGCTGTTTGCAAAGGATGAGAGGGAGAAGAAGAGGATGAAGAATGACATAATTTTGAGAGGAGCTGAGAGCGAGGTTTTCTGAAACACGACCTCTGAAACCGGATCCGAAAGGATGAAAACGAGAAGGGAGGTTGATGAGGCCAGGAGGAGCTTTATTTTGCTCAGAGTTCTGAGATAGCCTCTAAAAAGCTCTCTGTCACCCCTGCTGTGCGCATGAGCACCATACCTTATCAGCGTTCCGTTCACTCCAAGATCGGTGAAGGTGAGAAGGAGAAAGGCGACCGAAAGCGCGAGAGAATAGATGCCGAAGAGCTCCGGTTTCAGAGCTCTCGCAACATAGATTGTTATGATGATTCCTGCAAGATTTCCGATTAAGACCGAGGTGCTGTTGTAAACCGCATTCCTCAGAACCCTTCTCGCGAGCACATCCACACGACCCTTTTTCTTTCCCCTTCCTGACCTCTGAATTTCTGGAAAATAAAATTTAGTGTGAGGATTGAGAACAATCACTTTTTATCGTTTGAGCAGAGAAGAGAATTCAGATGAGATACAGAGACCTCTGGGACGAGAGGAGAAGGGAGATCAGGAGGAGGGTTGAAGTTCTGATCATAGATGGATATGTGGATGAGCCGAGTCTTCTTGGAGTCCCTCCATACATCTCGCCCGAGCCAAGACTTCTTGCCGGAGTTTGCGAGGAGCTTGAGCTTGAGTGGGAGTACATGACCATCGATGAGGTCAGAAGAAGTGAGATGCCGGAATCGGATATTGTTCTCGTTCACGGAGGTGTGAGCGTTCCGGGAAGATATCTGATTGCAGCTCCGATGAGCAGAAGAGAGGCCGAGGAGATTGCAAAGAAGAGCAGCGGCGAGACCTTTCTCGGAGGACCTCTGGCAAGATTCTCGAAGGTTGAGGGATATGATCACTGCTCGAAAAAAGATCTCTGCGCATATTTCTATGAGGCGATGAGAGGAGAACCGAAGGACAGGTGGATGAAGAGAGAGGAAAGAGAGAGATGGCTGAAAAAAGGAGCAAAGGTTGTTCTGAGGCATCCATTCTTTCCGGAACCGCTCATTGCCGAGATAAGCCTCTACAGAGGGTGCGTGAGATATTTCACCGGAGGCTGCTCATTCTGCACTGAACCTCTTTACGGAAAGCCGGATTTCAGAGAGCAGGAAGATGTGATTGAGGAGATTTCAATCCTTTACAGCCTCGGAGTGAGATATTTCAGAATAGGAG
>JACIWD010000013.1 GCA_014361165.1 Candidatus Mnemosynella bozhongmuii | reverse complement strand
CACCACCACCCGGTCGTGGGTTATCGAAAGGATCCTCCACCGGGAGGTGCCGAGCAGGATCACCTCCCCCTCCCGCGACTCCCACACGAACTCCTCATCGAGCTCGCCGATCCGATCGCCGGACTCGGTGTACACGCCGAACTGGCCGGCCTCGGGGATGGCCCCGCCCGAGGTCACGGCGACGTGCCGGGTACCCGGGAGGGGATGGAGAACGTCGTGGACCGTGTCCCAGGAGATGCGGGCCCTGAGGGGAAGCCCGGTGCGGGCCATCCTCCCGGAGAGCATCGAAAGCACGCGCCGGAAGGCCCCCTCGGGGAGGTCCCGGTAGGGATAGGCCCGGCGTGCGATCGCCAGGGCCTTCCCCGCTGGAAGCGGCCCGGCGGCGGTCATGGCCACCACCTGCTGGGCCAGGATGTCCAGCGGGTTTTTCGGGATCTTTATCGGGGCCAGATCCACCTCCCGCATCCCCCAGGCCAGCGCCGCCAGCTCCAAAAGGTCCGCCCTGGTCTTGGGGAGGAGCCTGCCCTTGGCCGCCGCCCCGAACAGGTGTCCGGCCCGCCCCACCCGCTGCAGGGCCCGGGCCACCGACCGGGGCGACTCCACCTGGCACACCAGGTCCACCAGCCCCATGTCTATCCCCAGCTCCAGGGA
>JACIWD010000129.1 GCA_014361165.1 Candidatus Mnemosynella bozhongmuii | reverse complement strand
AATGTCATAATAAATATATAAAATTATTTATTACAAAAATTTAAATAATTTTTAAATGAAGTAATAATATAGTTAATTTAATGGGGCCTTCTACATCCCCCATAAGTAGTCCCCCATTAAAAGTATCCATGGTGCTCTTTCTTCCGAACTGAGAACCATCTTTATACCATTTTCCTAGATTAAACCTCATTTTCCCAAAAAAATGGAAATTAGTAAAAATGCGCCTTGAAATCTTCGTTAACATGAAAAACCGCATGGCCAGAAAAAACACCTTAAATAGTACCAGTACTTCGTAAGAGTGTTGTAATTGGCATTGAGAACTTTAATACAGATCACATAAAAGGTAATGGGTTTAATACCATTTTATATTGTTGACTCGTTGGATAAAAATAGGAAAAGAAGGATCTCTATTTTTACTGCTAATTGGACTCCCAACACTTTCAAATACCTAGAAAATAAATGGTTGAATTTAAACAGGGGAATTGTTAGTCCCCCATGAAAAACTTTCTACCTTAATTTTTGAAATATGTGAATTAGAAGATTTTAAACCTGCTTTGAAAAATGTTAAAAGCTTTTGGGGCTTCCTTTAAAGAGGGATTCTCTAAGGTTTTTCGTGGTAGGATTGTGTTACTTTACATAACCACTTTATCAGGGGAATCATTTCCCTTCTCTATGTGGGGG
>JACIWD010000128.1 GCA_014361165.1 Candidatus Mnemosynella bozhongmuii | reverse complement strand
CCTCAGATGTGAGATGAAGGGCTGAGAATATGCAGAATCTGCTGGAGTTCCTCTTTCTCGTCTTTATTGCAATATTTCTGGCCCCATTCATCTCCAGTTATCTGAAAATTCCCTTCGTCGTGTCGGAAATGATCATCGGAATAATTCTCGGAAATCTGTTCCTTCAGAGCTCTTTCACAGATCTAACAGAGCTCATGGAATTCTTCAAGCAGTTTGGTCTGATATTCCTCATGTTTTTCGCAGGACTGGAGATTGATCTGAAGGGAATGGATGTCGGGTGGAGAAGCACAGCAATCATCTCACTTTCATCTCTTCTTCTGCCATTTGTCTCGGGTTATCTTCTCGGTTTGAAAGCTGGAGTAAATCCTCTCTTCATGGGAACTCTGTTCTCGACAACTTCTCTTGGCGTGATCTTACCGCTTAGCAGAGAGATATCGGATGAAGGCTTCAGAAAGCTTCTTCTCAGCTCTGTGGTTCTTGTGGATATTCTGAGCATGTTTCTCATCGCTTTTGTGATAACTCTGATTCAGGAGAAGATCAGCCTCTCTTTTCTCTACTCCTTACTCTTCATAATCATCCTCTTCTTCATTCCCAAGATTCTCAGAAAAACAGGTCTAATAAGATTTCTTGACGTCTGGATAGACGAAGAAAGTCACTTTGAGCTTGGAGTTCGCTTCTCCTTTGCTCTCATCATCTTTTTCGTCCTTCTTTCAGAATTTCTCGGTTTTCACTCCATCATAGGGGCCTTTATCTCGGGTCTCATAATCTCTGAGGCTCTCCCCCATGACAAAACATTGCTTGAGAGAAAACTCGAAAGCTTCGGTTACGGCTTCTTCATACCGCTCTTCTTCATCCTCGTTGGAGCAAGAGTGAATCTGGTTGAGCTCTTCTCAAGCGTCGAAAATCTCTCTCTTCTCCTCACAATCCTCATTCTTGTATTCCTCTCAAAGGTTGTGGGAACTGCCCTCCCATCACTTCTCACTGGAATCGGTCCGAGAAAATCTCTGGCTCTCGGAGTTTTTCACTCTTCATGTTTGAGCCTCGTAATTGCCGCTGTTGAGATTGGACTTCAGCTGAAAATAATAAATGAAAGTATTTATGCAATTTTCGTCATTCTTGCGGTCATCACATCAATTATCTCACCCTCTCTCGGAAGAGCTCTCATAGAGCTTCAGAACAGAAGAACCTCGTAACCCTCTTCGAGATACCTTCCCATGCTCGGATGACCCCCCATTTCATCGCAGAGTCTGAGACCCTCCTCTTCTGCTCTCTTCAGCGATTTTGTTTGTGAGGCACAGCTCTTGCAAACGCAGTCTATGAGTCCCTCTTTCTTCACCTCTGAATAGAGTTTGAAAAGAGGATCCTCGGGATCGGTCAGCTTGCCTATGAATCGAGTTGAAACACCCTCTATGATGATTTTGACATCAAAGCCTCTCTCTTTCATATCAAGAGCATTCAGCAAGGCATGGAAAAAGTTCATCTGATCTCCAGAGAACGTGAAAATCGCCACTTTTTTCAAAATCTCACCTCCTTCCAATTATTCTCTCAAGATTCTTTCTCACCTCTCTCTCGACCTCCTCATAAATACTCCTTCCGTGAGCATCTATTCCAACAACCAGAGGCCCGAATCTCTCGATTCTCAGAACCCATATTGCTTCCGGCATTCCGAGATCTTCCCAGTAAACATCTTTGACCTCCAGAATTCTCTCCGATGCAAGAGTGCTTGCACCACCGGGATAGGCAAGATAGATTCCCTTTCCCCTGAGCTTTTCCTGAACTCCTGAGCTCATGCCTCCCTTTCCCATGAGACCAATGATTTCAACATGTTCAAGAAGCTTTTCTGTCACTTCATTCAACCTCGCTGAGGTCGTTGGTCCGGCTGCCAGAATTCTCCATTTATCTCCCTCTCTCTTTGCCACTGGACCGCAGTGGTAGATTACAGCACCGTTCAGCTCGACCGGAGGTCTCTCACCTCTTCTCAGCACCTCAAGAAGCCTGTGGTTTGCTCGGTCTCTTGCCGTTATCACCTCTCCCGAGAGGTAAATCACATCTCCCGCTCTAAGCTTCAGAACATCCTCTTTTCTGAGAGGTGCTCTCAGCTCCATCTCATCACCTCAGGATTGTAGATGCCTTTCTGTGGGCCCAGCATTGAAAGTTCAGGGCAACAGGAAGCGAAGCGGTATGACAGTGAGCCATCTCAATATAAACCCCGAGGGCAGTGGTTTTTCCTCCGAGACCCATAGGACCTATTCCGAGCTCATTTATCATATCTCTGATTCTCATCTCCTCTTCGCTCATCTCTCTCGCATCCCTGAGGAGAGCCTTCTTTGCAAGCTTCGCAGCTCCATCAAAACTCCCTCCTATGCCAACTCCCAGGAAGATTGGGGGACATGGCTTCCCCATGGCTTCGGCAACGCTCTCAAGTATGAAACTCTCAATTCTGCTGAACTCAGAGGGAAGCATCATTCTGAGCTTCGATACGTTCTCGCTTCCAGCACCCTTTGGAAGGACAGTAATCCTCATCTCATCTCCTTCCACGAGCTCAATATGAAGCTGTGGCATGTTCATTCCCGTGTTATCTCCCGAGTTCTTTCTGGTAAGAGGATGAACCACATTTGGTCTCAGGGGAACCTCTTCCGTGGCTCTTCTGACACCCTCCTCGATAGCCTCCCTCAAGTTGAACTCGAGAGAGAACTCTCTTCCGAGCTCAATGAAAATCACGGGAATTCCTGTATCCTGACATACTGGAACTCCTCTCTCCTCAGCAAGTTCAGCGCTCTTTATAATTGTCTCAAGATTTCTTCTCGCAACCTCATCTTCCTCATCTTCAAGAGCTCTTCTCAGAAGCTCCTTAACGTCATCTCCGAGCGAAGTTTCAGCCTTGCGAAAAAGATGGATGATTGTCTCTATTAAATCCTCTCGTTCCATAAAATCCCCAGGAAGATATCTTGCATACTCTCTGAAAAAGGTTTCTCACTTAAAATTCATGGAATTACAATCAGCACAAAAGAGTATAAAGATTTTAAGAAGTTAGTGGCTAAAAATTAAATAGTGCCTCAAACACCGAGCCTCTGGAGGCGGAGAGGTGAAGAAGAGGGAACTCCTTCAAAAGGTCATGGAGATAAGTGGAGAGAATCTCTATTCCTGCTACCAGTGCGGAAAATGTTCTGCTGGATGTCCTTCTGTTGATTTCATGGATCTTAACCCTCGAGAGGTTATCAGAATGATTATCGAGGGTCACGAGGAGGTTCTGAATTCTCAGAGTCCTTGGGTCTGTGCCGCCTGCTTCACCTGTTCCGTGAGATGTCCGAATGAGATTGACGTTAGCAGAATCATGGAAGCTCTCCGTCAGATGAGATTGAGGAGGAAGCATGATGCAATTCGCATATCTGAGATTCCTTCTGAGGAGCTCATGGAGCTCCCCCAGATCGCTCTTATAAGCTGTTTCAGGAAGATGACAGGATGAAGGAAATTGCTTATTTTCCCGGATGCACGCATCTGAGCACAGCGAAGCACTTCGAGATGAGCTCATCCGAGGTTTTCAGAGCTCTCGGGTATGAGCTTGTTGAGAAGTTCAGCTGGGTCTGCTGCGGAACAGTTCATGGGCTCTCGACAGATAATCTCATGCAGAACCTAGCAGCTGTCAGAAATCTTACTCGAGCTGAAGCAAGTGGAGTGAGAGAGCTTGTCACCAACTGTGCAATGTGCTACAACACTCTGAAGCAGGCAAATGAAATGGTGAGAAGAGACTCAGAAGCTCTGAAGAACATCAATGAATTCATGGACGAGGAACCGGATTACAGCGGAGGAGTTGAAATCCTTCACTCCCTTCAGCTTCTCCTCAAAATAGGGGTCGAGGAAATCGAGAGAAGGGTTGTGAAGCCTCTTGATTCTCTCCGAGTAGCCCCTTATTATGGCTGCCTTCTTCTTAGACCCAGAGATATTGCAATAGACAATCCTGAAAGACCGAGAATAATGGAGGAAATTCTCAGGGCAACCGGAGCAGAAATCATTCATGATTCAAGGCTCAGATACTGCTGCGGCTCATATCACACTGTTGATAGAAAGGAAATTGTTGTCTCAAGAATCAGCGAGATAATTTCTGCGGCAAGGAGGAAGGGAGCAGACATCATAGCCGTTGCATGTCCGCTCTGCGAGTTCAATCTGGATAAGAGACAGAAGTATCTGAGCTCTGAAAGAATTCCCGTGCTCTATTTCACACAGCTTCTTGCTCTCGCCTTCGGAAATGAAGACTCATGTCTCTTCGAGAAGCATTTTGTTGATCCAATACCGCTTTTAAAGGAAAGAGGTGTTCTTGATGGGTGAGGAGGGAACAGTCCGAATATACGTCATGGGGAAGGAATACAGAGTTCCTGCAGGTCTCACAATAATGAAGGCAATGGAATATGCCGGTTATCGCTTCATTCGAGGATGTGGATGCAGGGGCGGATTCTGCGGAGCGTGCGGAACCCTATACAGAAAGGAAGGGGATTACAAACTCTATACTGCTTTAGCCTGCCAGACGATTGTTGAGGATGGAATGTATCTTGTTCAGCTTCCCTTTGTTCCAGCTCCAAAGGCAAGATACGATATCGAGAAGCTGAAACCTCTTGGGGAGGTTGTTCTATCTCTTTATCCAGAGGTTGCAAGATGCGTTGGGTGCAACACCTGCACGAAAACCTGCCCTCAGGATATAGAGGTCATGGAGTTCATTCAGGCTGTGAAGAGGGGGGACATTGAAAGAGCTGCTGAAATTTCCTTTGATTGCATTCAGTGCGGCCTCTGTGCAGCGAGATGTCCTGCTGAAATCAAGCACTATCACGTCGCTCAGCTCGTCAGAAGACTCTATGGAAAGTATCTTGCGAAGCACTCTGAATCTCTGAAAAGGAGGCTTGAGGAAATTGAAAAAGGATTTTACGACAGTGAGATTGAGGAGTTCATGAGGATGGAGAAGGAGAAACTGAAGAAAATGTATTATTCGAGAGAAATTAAGGTTTAGAGGTGAGGATTTTGGAACTCATAGGCGGATATCCCGAATACATGAGAAAATCGATTGAGAAGGTTGAAGAAACGAGAGAGGAGAGGCTGAAAACATCTGTTCCCCCGATGAGTGCTGAAGAAAGGGAGGAAATTCTGAGGAAATTCCATCCTGATTACAGAGAAGATTCGAGAAGAAGGCTTAGAGTAGGAGCAAATGCTGGAGATCTCGTTTATCATGAGGTTGCTGATATTCTTGAAGCAAGACCTCTTGTTGATCCAAAGGAAATAGATCTCAGCAGTACTGACTATGAGGTTGATGTCCTCATCATCGGAGGAGGAGGAGCGGGAACTGTTGCAGCACTCTTCGCATATTACGAGGGAATCCCTCCGGAGAACATTCTCATAGCCACGAAGCTCAGGCACGGGGATGCAAACAGCATGATGGCAGAGGGCGGAATTCAGTGTGCGGACAGCGAGGATGACAGTCCTGTTCTTCACTTCCTCGACACCATCGGAGGCGGTCACTTTGCAAACAAACCCGAGCTGGTGAGAGCTCTCGTGATGGACGCTCCACTGATTCTCAGATGGCATGAGGAGCTCGGGGTGATGTATGATAGGGATGAAACAGGTCATTTCATCGAGAATCCCGGAGGAGGAACATGCAGAAAGAGGCTCCACAGCGCAAAGGATTATACTGGAATGGAGATCATGAGGGTCATTAGAGATGAGGCGAGAAACATAGGAATTCCTGTGCTTGAGTTTTCTCCGGCTATTGAACTTCTCACAGATGAAAGCGGAGCTGTAAGCGGAGCACTTCTGATGAATCTTGAAACAAATGAGTATATCGTGGTCAGGAGCAAGGCAACAATTTTAGCAACTGGAGGTTTTGGAAGACTTCATCTTCAGGGCTATCCAACCACAAATCATTATGGAGCAACTGCAGACGGACTGGTTCTTGCTTACAGGGTTGGAGCAAAGCTCAGAGATATGGAGACCGCTCAGTATCATCCAACTGGTGCAGCGTATCCAGAAGCCATCGTTGGTCAGCTCATAACCGAGAAGGTCAGGGGGATGGGAGCGATGCCGGTTAATGCAGAAGGAGAAGCTTTTGTCTATCCTCTCGAACCAAGAGATGTTGAATCAGCTGCAATCATCAGAGAGTGCTACGAAAGAGGCAAGGGCGTGAGAACCCCAACAGGAATGGTCGGAGTCTGGCTCGACACTCCGATGATAGATGAGATTCATGGAGAGGGGACAATAAGAAAGCACTTCTCAGCAATCTGGAGGCTTGTTGCTCGATTCGGAATAGACATGACGAAAGACCCGATTCTCGTCTTTCCAACTCTCCATTATCAGAATGGTGGAGTTGAGATAGATGAGAATGGGTGGACTGGAATAGAGGGACTCTTCGCAGGAGGGGAGGTTACAGGAGGGGTTCATGGAAAGAACAGGCTCATGGGCAACAGCCTACTGGATTTCAACGTCTTTGGAAGGAGAGCTGGAATTTCAGCTGCGAGATATGCAAAGAAGACCTCATTCAAAAAGCTCACGCTGAAGCATGTTGAGAGATTCAACAAGATGCTGGATGAGGCAGGAATAAAGGAGGATAGGAGATCTCCAATCATTCTTCCTGATTACAGAGGAGAGAGGGTTCTTGCAAGATCTCTGAAGATAAGGATTTGAGGAGGAACTTCATGAACATCGGAGTCTTCATCTGCCACTGCGGAAATAACATAGCCGGAGAGGTGGACATTCAGAAAGTAAAGGAAGCGGTGAGTTCATGGGGCGCAAAGGTCTATGATTACATTTTTCTCTGCTCTGAAGCAGGTCAGGAGATGATAAAAAGGAAGATTGAGGAGGATGAGCTCTCAAGAGTTGTCATAGCAGCGTGCAGTCCATCTCATCACGCTCATGTTTTCAGGGATTGCATAGGAGAGAAGCTCAATCCCTTCCTCTGGGAGTTTGTGAACATAAGGGAGCAGTGCAGCTGGGTTCACGAAGGAGAGGAGGCAACAAAAAAGGCAATAGCTTTGATCAGAGGAGGAGTTGAGAAGGCGAAGCATCTGCATCCGATTGAAACAGCGAGGGTTCCTGTGAATAAAGATGTTCTCGTCATTGGCGGAGGAATCGCAGGGATGCAGGCCTCTCTTGAGCTCGCATCGAAGGGTCACAGGGTTTATCTCGTTGAGAAAGAACCGAGCATCGGCGGAAAGATGGTGAAGCTTGACAAGACCTTTCCAACTGATGACTGCAGCATGTGCACAATTTCCCCGAAGCTCAGCGAGGTTGCACAGAATAAGAACATCGTGCTCCTCACCTATGCGGAAGTGGAGGAGATCAGCGGAAGACCTGGGGAGTACAGGGTGAAGATCAGAAAGAAGCCGAGATATGTGGATGAGAGCAGATGCACGGGATGCGGAGCATGCACCAAATCAAACTATGAGAAGCTTCTCGTCCCAGATGGCTTCGAGCTTGTTGATCGTATAAGTATTCACTCTGAGAACTGCGTGAACTGCGGGTTATGTGTGAAGATCTGCGAAGAGAATGGATATGGTGCTCTTCAGAAGGGCGAGGAACATCCTGAGTATGACAGCTTGAGATGCGTCGGATGTTTCGAGTGCGTGAAGAAGTGCCCGAAGGAAGCGATAGAGATCGTCAACGTCTGTCCAGTTAGAGTTCCGAGCGAGTTCGATGAGAGGATCGGGGCAAGAGGAGCAATCTATGTTCCCTTCCCACAGGCAGTCCCTCCAACTCATCTCAGAGATCCCGAGAACTGCTTGAGACTGAATGGAAGGATGCCGGAGTGCAGAGGGTGCTCTTCTGTCTGCGAAGCCAATGCAATCATCGATGAGGACGAAGAGAGGGTCATCGAACTGACAGTTGGAGCAATCATCATCGCAACTGGCTACGAGCTCAGAGACATGAGCGGAAGTGAATATAACGTGGAGCATCCGAATGTTATAACTGCGCTTCAGTTTGAGAGACTTCTGAGCTCTCAGGGACCAACAGGCGGAAGGGTTGTGAGGCCTTCGGATGGGAGAGTTCCGAGAAGCGTCACCTTCATCCAGTGTGTTGGATCTAGAGATCTGAGATACAACCCATACTGTTCGAAAATCTGCTGCATGTATGCTCTGAAACAGGCAAGGCTTCTGAAACAGGAGCATCCTGAGATTGAGGTTAACATCTGCTACATGGACATTCGTGCTGCGGGAAGATGGTATGAAGAGTATTACAAGAGCACGAGAGAGCTCGGAGTGAATTTCATCAGAGGTAACGTTGCAGAGGTGATTGACGAGGGCGATGAACTCATTGTTAAAGTGGAGGACACCTTAGAAGGTGAAGTGAAGGAGCTTCACTCTGATCTCGTTGTTCTGAGCGTTTCCATGAACCCCTCTGAGGGAACTCTCGAGATTTCGAAGAAGCTTGGACTGAAGAGGGGAGAGGATGGCTTCATTGATCCCCTTCATCCGAAGATCGAACCTGTTGATACGGTTCAGGAGGGGATTTACATAGCAGGAACATGCAGCGGACCGAAACCGATTCAGGAGTCAATAGCCGAGGCCAATGCAGCTGCAAGCAGAGCAAGCACATTTCTTAAAGAGGATGAGATGCCAGTTGCTCTGACAACAGGGTTCATAGATCCCTCGATTTGCATTCTCTGCAGGAGCTGCATGGAGCTCTGCAATTTTGATGCTGTGAGAGAGGAGAACGGAGAGCTGAAAGTTGAAGCGGTGAGCTGCCATTCATGCGGAAAGTGCTCAGCTCTCTGTCCGAGCAATGCGATGGCTTTGAGAGGTCTCACGGACGAGCAGATTGAAGCTCAGATCAGAGGAATTCTCTCCGAGGCTCCTGATTCGATCATAGCTTTCTGCTGTCAGCACTGCAGTTACAATGCAGCTGACCTCGCAGGCTTGAGCAAGAGGAAATACTCTCCGAAGGTGAAGATCATCAGAGTCCCCTGCAGCGGAAGAGTCTCGATAAATCACATTCTCGTTGCCTTCAAACATGGAGCAAGGGGAGTGATGGTTACGGGCTGCAGGGAGGGAGAGTGCCATTACATTGATGGGAACCTCTCCGCAAAGGAGAAAGTTCTGAAGCTGAAAGAGCTTCTTGAGCTCTGTGGAATTCCGTCAGAGAGAATTGAGATGTCCAATCTCTCAAGTTCTGACGCTCAGAAATGGATTGAATGTGTTAACGAGTTTGTGAGGAGATGCTCATGAAGAAGAAAATTGGAGAGGAGATCTCGGAATGTCTTCTCTGCATGCTCTGTGAGAAGGGATGTCCAACTGGAGTTGACCTCAGGAGGATTGTGCCCCTGAGCAGATATGTGCACGGAGCGAGAGGAAGTCATGGTTCAATGTTCCTGACCCTCCTTTCATTCTCACCCTTCTTCTCATGGAAGTACAGGGGTGTGGAGACTGATGGGAATTCCGAAATTGCCTTCTTCCCCGGTTGCACTCCGGTTTTTGACATAGCGTTCAAATTTGTGGAGCAACAGCCCTACGGTGATTACTCCGCGATGGGAAGAGAGAGGAAATACAGCAACATGGGTTATTCCGCTCTGAAAGTTCTGAATCATCTTGGAATTTCTCCAAGAGTCATCACAGCATGCTGCGGTCACGATCTCTATTACTCGGGTATGCTCGATGAGTTTGAGGAGCTGAAAGAATCTCTGAAGGGCCTCTTCAGAGGTGTGAAGCTCGTGATCACGAGCTGCGCAGAATGCCTCCATTCTCTCAGGGATCTTCACAGAGTTCCTGCAGTTCACATCTCGCAGTTCATAGCAGAGAATCTTGAAAGGATTCATGTAAATAAACTTCCATTCAAATTCATCTATCATGACTCCTGCAGGCTCGGAAGATACTTGAATATTTACGAGGAGCCCAGAAGGCTTATAGAGGCCTTCGGAGAGCTCATCGAGTTCGAGGAGAACAGAGAGAATTCAAGATGCTGCGGAGTTTCAAGCTGGATGAACTGCAATTCAGTTGCGAAGAGGGAGAGGGAAAAGAAGATAGATGAATTCGAGAACTCAGGTGCTGATTTTCTTGTTGTCTCATGCCCGAAGTGTGCAATTCATTTAGATTGCGTTTATTATGAGAGGAATGGAAGAAGGAGAGAGAAGCCCAACATCATAGACATTTCAGAGCTCACGGCCATGGCACTCGGTCTTTACTCTGTTGATGAGATCAGTCTTCAAAATTTTGAGAAGGGAGAGAAAGCTTCTCATCTTTTCATCCCTCCAAAGGAGAAAAATCCTGCAAGGTTCATAGATGAGGGGCTCAGAGATTCTCTTTTCAGCTGTAGCACATGCTATTATTGCACCTCTGCATGCCAGATGGGTCACAGAACACCCGAGCTCATCGAAAGACTGAGAGGCTTCTTCGTCTCTCAAAATCTCAACCCTGAGAGGCACAGAGCTATTTACAGAAACACTCTTGAGACAGGCAATCCCTACGGGGAGAGGGCTGAAATTTTTGAGGAGAGGGAAGACGCAGAACTCATTTACTTCCCCGGATGCACCGCAAAATTCAGAACAGAGGGGATCTATGAGAGCACAAAGAAAATTCTCGACGTTCTTGGAATTTCCTACTCTGTTCCCAAGAGCCTCCTCTGTTGCGGCTCTCCTCTTCTGAGATCAGGATATGAGGTTGAGGAGCTGAAAAGGAGAAATCTTGAAATCTTCACGAAGCCCGTGATAACCTCATGCGCCGGATGCCATGCAACCTTCCAGAGCGATTACGGAATAGACGCAGCTCATGTTGTGGAGCTTCTCGAAGAGAGAGTTGAGGAACTTCCGCTGAGAGAGGTTGAGATGAAGGTCATCTATCATGATCCCTGCCATCTCGGAAGGGAGTTCGGAATATATGAGGAGCCCAGAAGGGTTATAGAAGCGGTTCCCGGAGCTCAGCTCATCGAGTTCGAGGAGAACAGAGAGAACTCAAGATGCTGCGGTGGAGGTGGAGGTCTCAGGGCGTGGAATCCTTCCAAATCTCAGGAGATTGCAAGAAGGAGAGCTGAAGAAGCTGAGAGGAAGGGCGTTGATGCAATCGTCTCCTCATGTCCTTTCTGCAAGCTGAATCTTCAGAGCGTTACAGAAATCGAGGTGCTTGATATTACAGAACTTCTTGCGAGAGCACTGAAAAAAGAAGGTTCTTCATGATTTTCATAGCTAAAAGAATGGTAAAGCTTTTATTCCCTCTCCATTCTCCTTTTTTCGGGTGATATCGTGAAATTCACTCGCTCTCATCTCTATGTTCTTCTTGACACCCTTCTCATGATGCTCGGATTTGCAACTCTCACCATGAGCTCAATTGCGAGAGAAGAGCTCATGAATTTCCTCTCGGTCTCATCTGATCTCTATGATTGGGGATATGTTTCCTACACCATCGGTCTCTTCGTTGCCTTCTTCCTCGGTCGATCAAGATATTTCGAGAGGAATTTCAAGAAAGGGGTCCTCCTCTCCGTCCTCTTTGCAGCGGTTCCCCAGCTTCTAATCCCCATCATTCCCTCATTTCCGGTTTTCCTCATTCTCAGATTCATTCAGGGATTCATCATAGCTCTCGTGCCGCTTTTCTCAGCTCAGGTTGCGGAACTCTTCAGAGAGGAGAGGGCATTCGCCAAGGGAATCATTCTCGGAGGCATATTTCTCGGAGGAGTCTTCGGCAGCTTCTCGGGAGATAAACTGGTCTCCCTCCTGGGATGGAGATTTGCTTTCTTCTCAACCGCATTTCTCATGCTCCTCGGTCTTGCCGTCTGGTGGATTTTCGTCGAGGATCTTGAAGCTCCTTCAGAGGAGAGAAGGGGCTCTCCTTGGAGGCTGAAAATCACCTATGTCTGGGGTCTCTCTCTTTTCTTCGCTCTCTGGGTTGTCTTCACAATCCAGGGTCTCCTTCCCTCAACAGCATTCTCCCTCGGTCTCTCAAGAGCTGACGCAAGCTCCCTCTCAGTTCTTCTCTCATCTTCGAAGGTCTTCTGGTCAGTCTTCATAGGATATCTAACATACAGAGTTTCCATCGGAGCTGAAACCAACAGAGAGCTCTTCCGGAAAGCATCAGAGATGATGGTTGCCTCTTACATCATCGGATGCATCGGACTCCTTCTCACAACCCATGCCATAAAAACAGGGGATCACAGGCTCTTCTACATCTCCCTCTTCCTCTCAGCAGGAGTTCAGGGCGTTGCTCCTGTTTTCTGGAGCACTCCTGCTGTGATATTTCCCCAGGAAATGGTCACAAGCGGTGCATTTGCAATCGGTCTTGTTTCAAACTCTGCTAATGCAATCGGTCCTTTTATCACAAAGCTTCTTGTTGAGAGAGACATCATTCTTGGCTGGTATGTTCTCTCCTCTGCTCCTATTTTCGGAATTTTCTTCACAGCTCTCTCATGCAAAATGAAACTGCCCTCTGAGGAGAAAGATTTATAAGAAGTTTGGGAAAAACCCTCCCTCATGCCTCAGGTTGTGATTCTCATGGGTTCAAAGAGCGATGCGGAGTTTGTGAAGAAGATTGAGAACTCTCTCAAACTCTTTGGGATCTCGTGCGAGAAGAGAGTTGCTTCAGCACACAAAACTCCTGAAAAACTCCTTAAGATTCTGAGGGAGTATCCCGAGGATGTTGTTTACATCACGGTTGCAGGAAGGTCAAATGCTCTCTCCGGAATGGTTGACGCCTCCGTGAGCTCTCCAGTGATAGCATGTCCTCCCTATTCTGAGAGATTTGGAGGAGCCGACATCTTCTCATCTCTTAGAATGCCCTCTGGAGTAGCTCCTCTTGTGGTTCTCGAACCCGAATCAGCTGCTCTGGCTGCAGCGAAGATCATTGGCATGAGGGATGAAGGAGTCAGAAGGAAGGTTGAGGAGTATCAGAGGAAGATGAAAGAGGAGATTGAGAGAGCTGATGAGGAGCTGAGAGGAGAAGTCTGATGCCGAGGAGAGCGAGAAGGAGAATTGGATGCCATCCGAAATGTCTGATGTTCAAGCCAAGGGGAATTCCGGGAAGAGAACTGGAGCATGTGGTTCTGAAGCTTCAGGAGATAGAGGCGATGCGCCTTGTTGACCTCGAAGGCCTGACTCAGGAGGAAGCCGCTGAGAAGATGGGTGTTTCGAGGAAGACTCTCTGGATGGATCTGAAAAGCGGCAGAAGGAAGGTTGTTGATGCTCTCGTAAACGGGAAGGCAATTCTCATAGAGGGAATCGATGCCCCTTGAAACTCCTTTTGATCCTCTTGCAGAGAGCTATGACTCATGGTATGATTCTGAGATAGGTTCGAAAATCTTCGAACTTGAGCTCAGAACTCTCAGGAAGATTCGATTTCCCGGACCCTCTCTTGAAATAGGAGTTGGGACAGGAAGATTTGCCGAAAAGCTTGGAATAGAGGTCGGGGTGGATGTTTCAAAGAGGATGCTGAGGATAGCGAGAATAAGGGGAATAGAAGTCATCCTTGCGGATGCCCATAACCTTCCGTTCAGAGAGAAGAGCTTCAAAACCTCATATTTCATAACCTCTCTCTGCTTCCTGAATGCTGAAAGAGCTCTTAGAGAAGCTTCGAGAGTCTCTGAGAATCTCGTCTTGGGATTCATTCCGAGGGAGAGCCCTCTCGGAAAGATTTACGCAGAGAAGGGCAAAAAAGGTCATCCGATTTACTCTCATGCTCGTTTTCTTTCTGCGGAAGAGGTGAAGGAGCTTCTCAGGAAATCAGGATTCAGAATCATTGAAGCTTTCTCGACTCTCTTCTTCTCCTCAGATTCAGATTTTGAGGATGAGGTGAGGGAGGGAATTCATCCCTCAGCAAGCTTCATCGTCATATTCTCATCACTTCAGAAATCGTCTTCCAGAGCTCTCTGATGGCCGAGGAAGCCCTTCCATTCTCAAGAACTGCAATTTTCCCGTTTTTCAGAGCCATCACGATAGCTTCATCAAACGGAATCATGCCCGCAACCTCAATTCCTCTCTCCTCGCAGATGAACAGAATTCTCTCAGTGACCTCCTCGTTCAAATCATACTTGTTCACGCACACAAACGGATGAACTCCGAAGTGTTCCGCAACAGAGAGAACTCTTTCCATGTCATGAACTCCGGAAAGAGTTGGTTCTGTAACTATCAGCGAAAAATCTGCTCCGCTCAGAGTTGCAATCAGAGAGCATCCGATGCCCGGAGGAGCATCTATGAGAATGAGCTCCGAGCTCTCCTCTTTTGCGAGCTCTCTCGCTCTCTTCTTCACCTCATGAACCAGCTTTCCCGAGGCTTCTTCACCGGGTTTAAGAGAGGCATGGCACATCCATCCGTAAGGGGTCTTCGAGATGTAGAGAGAGCCAACAGACTCCTCACGCATCTCCACTGCATTCTCCCCACATACGAGTCTGCAGACCGAGCAGCCCTCGCACAGAAATTCATTCACCCTGAAATCAGAGATTGCATTGAAACGGCAGAAATCAGCGCATCTTCCGCAGTGCGTGCATCTCTCTTCGATAATCCTCGCAACCTTTCTCCCTCTGAACTCCTCCTCTCTCTGAATTTCCGGTTTGAGAAGAAGATGAAGATCAGGAGCATCGACATCGCAGTCCGCAATAATCTTATTCTCCGAAAGGACAGCAAATGATGCTGTGATTGTCGTCTTTCCGGTTCCTCCCTTTCCGCTTATTATGCAGAGCTCCCTCATCGAGATCCCTCCTTTGAGCTCTCAAGATTCCTCTTCATAAGTTCGAGCACCTCTGGCTTTATCACATGCTCCATCAAGCACGTCTGTTCCTCTGCAAGCTCCCTCTCCGCACCGATAGAAAGGAGAAATTCGAGGATCACCCTCCTCCTCTCCCCGAGAAATTTCACGAATTCCTTCCCCTTCTCTGTAAGCCTTGCACCGAAATACTTCTCAAAGAGCACATAACCCTCATCATCAAGCTTTTTGAGCATCTCGCTTACAGTTGAAGCCGAAACCCTGAGCATCTTCGCTATATCCTTGTTTCTCGCATATCCCTTCTCCCTTTCCAGCTTGTGAATCGCCATGAGGTAATCCTCAAATTTCATACCAGACTCCATATACTCTTAAGAAGAGCCTCAAACCTCTCTTTCCACCTCTCCTCTTTAACAAGAAGCTCTCCCCTCGAATAGAGCTCTGCAATATCTCTGGAAAACGGAATTTTCAGGAGCACTGGAATGCCCTCCTTCTTACAGAAATCCTCAATCACTCTCCCTTCATCCGCCTTGTTTATCACCACTCCCATCGGAATCTCAAGCTCTCTGAGAACCGAGACAGCAAGAGACAGGTCAAAGAGCCCAAAAGGAGTCGGCTCTGTTACGAGAAGAACAAAATCGCTTTCCGAAACACTGTTTATCATCGGACAGGCGACTCCGGGAGGAGAATCTATGATCACGGGATCAGCGTTTCTGTCAATCCTCCTCTTCAGCTCCCTGATGATCGGCGAAGCAAATGGCTCCCCCGGAGTCAGTTTTCCGTGAAGGAATCTCCCCCTCTCGAAAATCCCCTCTTCCACAACTCCGAGAACCCTGTTTCGCTCTTCAACCGCTCCTTCTGGACATACCAGAGAGCATCCTCCGCATCCCCTGCAGAGCTCTTCAAAGAGCATCACTCCATTTTTCGTTACCGCAAGAGCATTGAAGGAGCAGAAATCAGCGCATCTTCCGCAGTGCGTGCATCTCTCCTCAATGATCTCGGGAATTTTTATTGAAACCTCTGAGGAGGAGGTGATGGAAGGTTTCAGAAAGATATGGGCATTCGGCCCCTCAACATCACAGTCAATAAACTGAGCTTCCTTGAGGAGAGCCGCGAGATTTGTTGCAACCGTTGTCTTTCCTGTTCCACCTTTTCCGCTTGCAACAGAGAGGATCATGAACTCAACCTCAGTGCCTGTGCTCTCTGCAGGCATTCTCAAGAGAGGCTCTCTGAAGAGCACCCTGTTTGAAGAGCTCCAAAGCGTCCCGAACTCTTCCAGCTGCACCGGTATACACTTCTATTCCGTAGCTCTGGAACATCTCAATTGCTCTCGGGCCGAGAGATGAGGTGATCACCGCCGAAATTCCGAGCTTCACAAGCTTCTCAGGAGGTTTTCCATGACCTCCCATGTGCTCGCTCGTGTTGGGAATCACCTGAACCTCGTTGCTTCCCAGGTCCACAATTGTGAAGGTGGGGGCTCTTCCGAAATGAGGGGAGATTTCCTCATCGAGCCCCCTCATACCCATCGTCGGTATCGCAACCTTCATTCTCCCTCCTCCAGCTCCTTTATCCTCTCCTCAACCGCTCTAAGCCACTCTCTCAGATACTCCCTTTCTGCTCTAAGCCATTCGAGCTCTGTTTTCGAATCAAAGAAGGGAAAGCTTAGCATGAGCCACCAGCAGAATCGGGGTCTGAACCACCATCCGGGTCTCAACCACGGAGGAAGATATCTGAATGGTCCTCTACCGGGATACATCATTCCCACCTCCTTCATTTTTTCAACATCCTTTTCCATCCTCTCCGAATTCTTGCGCCACCTCTCATCCCTGTAAGCCCTCTTCCACCCCTCATTCCCATGCCCGGGGTGAGAGGTGAGGAGATCAGGGATGGGGAGCTCTCTGAGGCATCTCCTCTCATGACTTTTCTCACAGCCTCCTCCACAGAAATTCCGCTCATAGAAATCATCCTCACTCCGTTCTGAGAGAATATCGACGAAGCATTCGGTCCGAATCTTCCCGCTATGACAGCCTCGATTCTTTCATTCACGAGCATCTGCGCCGCCTGAATTCCAGCCCCGCTCTGAAAGTTCACTGAAGAGTTCTCGATGACTCTCACATCTCTGATCTCCTCTCCCTCAATCTCCACGATTGTGAAGTTTGGAGCTCTTCCGAAGACATCCGAGACTCTATCTTCAAGACCTCCTCTCTCGGTTGCGACCGCAATCCTCATTCACTCTCACTCCTCTTCAGCTCATCTATTCTCCTTCTTATCTCTCTGAGCTCTCTTTCAAGAATCTCAGCCCTTTCTTTGAGAATTCTGAGTTCATCTTCAGCTCGCATTGATGGGACACTCACCGGAGAATATGACTGGAGAAAGCTCATGAACTGTGGAAGCTGACCCGTGCTCATCAGATACTGCGCAGCTGGAGGAAGAGCTCCCCATCCGGGTGAGAATCCGAACCTCATCCATCCTGGAAGTCCGGTCAACCAGAACATCCATCTGTATCCTCTCGGCATTTTAATCACCTCCTCTCTTTTTCATTTCCTCCTCAATCCTCTCCACAATAGCCTCGAAGGCTTTAACAGATGGAGATTCATCGGCTGAGAGGATGAAGGGCTCTCCTTCATCCCCGCATTCAGTTATTCTCGGGTCAAGAGGGACTCTTCCAAGGAAGGGGATTCCAATTTCTTTTGCGGCTCTTTCAGCTCCTCCAATCTTGAACAGAGGAGTCTCCTTCCCGCAGTGAGGACAGATGAACCCGCTCATGTTCTCAATGATTCCGATTATTGGAATTTTCAGCTCTTTCGCAAATCTGATTGACTTCTTCACGCTCAGAAGCGCAACATCCTGAGGGGTTGAAACTATGATCGCTCCAGAGACCTTTCCTATGATCTGAGCAACGCTCAGAAGCTCATCTCCTGTGCCTGGAGGAAGATCAACGATTAGATAATTCAGATCTCCCCATCTGACATCCTCTATGAACCGCTTCAGCATGCTGTATTTCATCGGACCTCTCCAGATCACAGGAGTGTCATCAGAGGGCAGAAGGAAGGCTATCGATACAACTTTCAGTCTCGGAGGAATGAAAACGGGTTCTATGCCATTTTCCGATGTTGCGAGAATTCTGTGCGAAATACCAAGCATCTTCTGAATTGTTGGACCGTGAATGTCGGCATCGAGAAGTCCAACAGAGTAGCCCTTCATTCCGAATGCGAGAGCGAGATTTGCTGATACCGTGCTCTTACCAACTCCACCCTTTCCGCTGAGAACCATTAGAGAGTGCTTTATGTTTCCCTTCATCCTCTCACCATATTACACATATGTGTAACAACTATTTAAATTTTAGGGATTCCTAAAATTCTCAATGCGAAGAGTTATATGAAGAAAAGAAGAAGGAAAATCTCATGAAAGTTAAACTTCCTTACGGAAAGAGCTATCTCACCGCTGAAATTCCTGATGAGAACATCATAAAGGTTCTAACAGCAAGAGATTATGAGGCTCTGAAAAATCCTGATGAAGCAATTGAAAAAAGTCTGAAGGAGCCGATTGAGAAAGATCCTCTCAGAGATCTGGTGAAACCCGGAATGAAGGTTGCAATCATCACAACTGACAACACGAGAGCCTGTCCTGATGATGTGCTTCTTCCTCACATCCTCAGGGAGCTCAGAGCAGGTGGGGTCTGGAAGGACGATATAACGATCATCATAGGAACAGGATTGCACAGGAAGCTCACGAGAGAGGAGATGGAGGAGGTTGTCGGAAGGGAGGTTCTCCAGAGCTACAGAGTTCTCTGTCATGATGCAGATGGGGATTGTGTGAAAATAGGAGAGACCTCAATGGGAAATCCTGTTGAGATAAACAGAAGAGTTCATGAATCGGACTTCATAATTTCCACCGGATTCATCGAACCCCACTTCTTCGCAGGTTTCTCGGGAGGAAGAAAACTGATCCTGCCTGCGGTCTCATCGAGAAGAGCAATTTACGAGCATCATTCATTCGAGATGATAGATCATCCGAAGGTGAGAACAGGGGTTCTTGAGGGAAACCCATTCCACGAGGACATGGTGGAACAGGCTGAAATCACAGGCCTTGATTTCATTGTGAATGTGGTTTTGAACCGCTTCAAACAGATTGTCGGAGTCTTTTCAGGAGATTTCAAAAAGGCTCATGAAGAAGGTGTAAAGCTGGACAGAAAGATCGTTGAAGTTGAAGTTGAGGAGGAAGCAGACATTTCGATAGCTTCTAACAGCGGTTATCCTCTGGATAGAGACTTCTATCAGGCTGTTAAGGGAATGGACTCAGCATCATCCGTCACGAAGGAAGGAGGAACAGTCATAGTTGTTTCAGAATGCATCGACGGAATAGGTCCGGAAAGCTTCTATGAAATTCATAAAGGGGCGAAATCTCCGGATGAGGTCTATGAAAGGATTAAAAAGAATCAACCAATCGAATCCCAGTGGCAGAATCAGATTCTTGCGAGAATTCAGAAGAAGAATGATATAATTGCCGTGACATCTCTCGGTGATGAAACAGTCAGAGATTTCTTGGTTACTCCGGCGAAGAGCATTGAGGAAGCTCTGAATATGGCATTCGAAAAGCATGGAAGGGATGCGAGAATAACGGTTGTTGCTGAAGGACCCTTCATCATGCCTGTGCTGAAGAAGAGATGATGAAAATGGAGGAGATGATCTTTAAGTTATCTCCTCCTCTCTCCTTCTGGATCTTCTCAGTCGGAGTGGTTGCAGGATTAATAGCACTAACACTCTTTATCTTCTTTTTCGCGAAAGGCGGAGCAAGAAATCTTTCAATTTTCATCTCAGCCGGAGTTCTCTCAATCTGCTTCTATCTCCTAATCCTTGCACCTCTTCAGACCTCTGTGAATATGGGAGAGGGATATCTCGAGCTTAAAGCTCCTCCTTACGCTAATGAGAGGATAGAGAAAGAAGAAGTTCTCAGAGCATATGTGGTGGACTGGAAAGAGAATGAAGGTCTTAAACCCGTGCTCAGAACTGGAGGAACCTCGTTCGGAGATTACAAAACTGGATGGTTCAGGCTGAAGAATGGAGAAGACGCGATAATAATAACGTCGCAATCAAGAGTTCTGTGTCTGCAACTCAGAGAAAAATATGTTCTCATTGCTCCTGATGACTTTGAGAGTTTTCTTGAAGAGGTGAACAACAGGTTCATAAGAGTTGAAATGTAAAAATTACTCGGGGAGAGTCATGAAAATCTTTCTCGGACCTGCCGGAATTCCAACCACAGTGAAGAACAGAGGAGTCATTGAGGGAATTCTTGAAGTTTCAAGGCTCAATTTGAATGCCATGGAGATTCAGTTCACATATGGTGTGAACATGAAGGATGAGGTTGCAATAGAGGCGGGAAGACTCTCAAAGGAGAAAGGTGTTCTCCTTTCGGTTCATGCACCTTATTATGTGAATCTGAATTCTGGGGAAGAGGAGAAGACAAAGAAATCCAGAGAAAGGATCATATCATCGCTTCAGAAAGCCCATCTGATGAACGCAAGTTATGTTGTTTTTCATCCTGCATATTACGGTAAGAGCTCTCCTGAGGAGTGTTATGAGAGGGTGAAGAGTGAAATAGAGGAAATTATGGAAGTTGTCAGGATGAACAGGTGGAAATCCATTCCAGCTCCGGAGACAACTGGGAAGAGAACTCAGTTTGGGGAGCTCGATGAACTTCTCAGACTTTCGGAAGAGACCGGATGCTCTCTCTGTGTTGACTTCGCTCATATATATGCGAGAAACGGAGGAAAGATTGATTACAGAGAGATTTTCGATAAGCTGAGCTCATTTGATCACATTCACTCCCACTTCTCCGGAATTGAATTTGGAAGAAATAGGGAAAGAAGACACCTGACAATCGAATCTTCAAAAGATTCTCCTCCGCTGAGACCCCTTCTTGAGGAAATAGTGAGAAGAGATCTTAACATCACTATAATCTCCGAGAGCCCAATTCTTGAGCAGGACTCTCTTCTGATGAAAAGGATTATTGAAGAGCTTCTGGAGGCGAGCTCATGAGGGTTGCTGTTATCGGAGCCGGAAGTCTTGGAACCTCTCTCATCAGAAATGCTTCCAGAAGGGCAGAGGTAATTGCAATCAGAAGAAGGAAGGAACTCATCCCAGAGATGGAAAATGTCTTTCCTGCTTCAGAGATAGAGGAGGCGGAAAACTGCGACGTCTTTTTGATAACCCTCAAACCAGATGTTTTCAGGGAGAACATGAAAAAGATAGGGGAGATTTGCGGAGAAAAACCTGTTATCAGCTTCGCTGCAGGTGTAAAAATCCAGGAGATGAGAAAATTCATAAAAAATCCTTCGAGAGCCATGACAAATCCTGCAATCGAGAGAAGGACTCTCGTTGCGGTTTACCCTCCTTCATCTTCAGAACATCTGAAATTTCTCGATGCAGATTTCATTTTCTGCGAAACAGAAAAAGAGCTTGATGCAATGACTTCTTTCATCGGGAGTTCTCCAGCAGTAATCTCAAAGCTGATTCATGCTTTCATAATTTCAGCTCTTCATGAAGGAATCAGCTACAGAAATGCCCTTAAAACAGCTTTATCTGCGTTTGAATCAGCAACATATCTCTCCTCACGATACACTCTTGAGGAGATCATCGAGAAAACCGCAACCCCGGGTGGAACAACAGTCGAGGGTCTTCTTGAGGTCATCGAGGCGGAAAGAAAATTTGCTGATGCCCTTATTGAGATGAGCAGAAAGGTTGAGAGGCTCAGTTCTCTGGGAAGACCTTGAACTCATCGTAAATCCATGACTCCCACGAACCTGTGAGGTTCTTCACATCTCTGAATCCTCTTTGCATGAGTTTTCTACACGCTATGTATGACCTCAGTCCGGTTGCGCAGTAGCAGATGACCTCTCTGTCTTTCGGAATCTCATCAATCTTCTCCTCAAGCTCATCAAGGGGGATGTTCACAGCCCCTTTTATCATTCCTTTTTTAACCTCCTTCTCATTTCTCACGTCCAGAAGGAATGGGAAATCTCCTCTTCTGAGCCTCTCCGCAAGTTCTTCTGGAGTTATGACTCTGACCTCCCCCCTCAGAATGTTATCCGCAACAGCTCCAGCCACGTTAACGGGGTCCTTTGCAGAGGAGAAAGGAGGAGAATATGCAAGATCCAGGTTGAAGAGGTCCTCTGCAGTCATTTTGCTTTGAATAGCGGTTGCGAGAACATCGATCCTCCTGTCAACTCCCTTTCTTCCGATAATCTGGGCTCCCAGAACTCTCTCGGTGTTCTTTTCAACTATCAGCTTTATAGTCATCCTCTCAGCTCCGGGATAGTATGTTGCATGAGAGTAAGGATGGACGTAGGAGACAAAAAATTCAAATCCCTCCTCAGTTGCTTCTCTCTCAGTTAGACCGGTTCTCGCAACCGTGAGATCAAATATTTTTGCTATTGCAGTTCCAAGAGCTCCAGGAAATATTAGATTTCTTCCCGCAATATTTGCTCCCGCGACCCTTCCCTGTTTGTTCGCCACCGTAGCAAGCGGAATCCACACCCTCTTCCCGGTTACAAGATTCACCGTCTCGCAACAATCTCCAGCAGCATAAATGTCCTCAACACTCGTCCTCATGTGCTCATCAACCTCTATGGCATGAGTCTCCCCTAT
>JACIWD010000127.1 GCA_014361165.1 Candidatus Mnemosynella bozhongmuii | reverse complement strand
AGCATACTGCATAGTCCTTCACGTATTCATTCACAGCTCCCGGAATGTAGTTGTCGGCGTCTATGAACCCTATGTAGCTCACGCCGAGAGCCTTTGCTATGAGAGTTCCTATCAGCATTCCTTCCGCCTTCCCATCTCTGACACTATTTCCATCGAGAATGTGGTGATATTCAACCTCTCTAAAAGCTGCAACAAGGGAAGGATCCTTCTGGTGAATCACATAGACTGGATGTCCGGTGAGATTGTGGAAATGTGAGATAACGTCAACCTCCATCTTGAAAATGTCCTGAGAATCTCTCGAACTGTTGGAAACAACTATGACAGGGCATTTATAGGGTATTGCTTTCAGAACACCTTCGAGAAGGTGAAGTCTCTCGTTCTTAACGGGAATTATTATTGCCATCTTCTCAACTATTTCCTTTATTTGAGATTCCCTGACACTTTTTATTGCGATGCCCTCAACATCTTCGGCATCAAGCTTTATGATTCTCTGAATGTCCCAGATTTTCAGAGTCCCCACAACCTCTGCACGCTTCGGAATTTCAACAAGCATTCTCAGACCTCCGCACTCTTAAAAACAATTTCCGAAATGAAAGTATCAGAAGTTCTATGAAGATGAAGGTTAATTAACTTTTCTCTTCTTCGAAAGCTCACAGCAAAAGAATTTTTAACTCCCGCGAAAATCATCTTCTTATGAGTCTTGCCACAGAGATTCTCTCAAAAGCAGCCGGAAGAAAGGTTGAACCCGGAGAGATCATCGAGGTTCCGGTTGATTACGTGATGGTGAATGATGTCACGGCTCCGCCTGCTGCCGAAGAGTTTGAGAAGCTTGGAGTTGAACTGTGGGACAGAGAGAGAATAGTGGTAATCCTGGATCACTACATGCCGAACGTCAATGTAAGAGCTGCAGAGATGACAAGATTTCTGAGGGAATGGGTTAAGAAAAGAGGAATAAAAAATTTCTATCCAGAGGGAAGAAACGGGGTATGCCATCAGCTGATGATAGAAGAGGGTTTTGTCGCTCCGGGAAGAATCATCGTCGGAGCTGATTCGCACACATGTTCCTATGGGGCTCTCGGTGCGTTTGCAACTGGAATAGGTTCCACAGAAGCCGCCGGAGTCTTTGCGACCGGAGAAATCTGGTTCAGGGTTCCGGAAACGCAGCATTTCAAAATAAGCGGCAGGCTTCAGGATGGAGTCATGGGCAAGGATCTGATCCTCACGATCATAGGTGACATAGGAGTTTCGGGAAGCCTCTACAAGGCGCAGGAGTTCTCCGGCGAGGCAATTTCTTCGATGAGCCTCTCTGATAGAATCACGGTGTGCAACATGGCGGTTGAGGCGGGAGCAAAAACAGGAATCATGGAGCCTGATGAGAAGGTTCTTGAGTATCTCAGAGGAAGGGTGAGGGGAGATTTTCAGGTTGTTCGTTCGGATGGAGTTTATGAGGAGGAGTACGAGTATGATGCCTCTGAGATTGTTCCGGTTGTTGCGGAACCGCACTTGCCGGAGAATGTGAAACCGGCGGAAGAGGTGGATGTTGAGATTCAGCAGGCCTATCTCGGTTCCTGCACAAACGGAAGGCTTGAAGATCTCAGAATTGCCGCGAGAATTCTGAAGGGAAGAAAGGTTCATCCGGATGTCAGGATGATTGTTGTTCCGGCTTCAAAGAGAGTTTATGAGAGCGCTCTCAAAGAAGGTCTCATAGACATCATCCTTGAGGCCGATGCCTATGTTGCGGGATGGACATGCGGAGCCTGCATAGGAGCCTACATGGGAGTTCTGGGAAAGGGGGAGAGATGCATCTCCTCAACAAACAGAAATTTCATAGGAAGGATGGGGCATCCTGAAAGTGAAGTTTATCTGGCATCTCCGGCAACAGTCGCAGCTTCTGCAGTTGAGGGGAAAATAACAGATCCGAGAAAATATCTGAGGTGATATCATGAGCCCGAGAGTCTGGAAATTTGGGGATCATGTTGATACGGATCAGATAATTCCGGCGGAATATCTGACATCCTCCGATCCAAAATTCCTTGCAAAATATGCATTCATAAAGGTGAGACCGGAGTTTTCTGAAAGGGTGAAGCCCGGAGATGTGATAGTTGCTGGAGAGAATTTCGGTTCCGGAAGTTCGAGGGAGCATGCTCCGAGAGCTCTTATCGGTGCAGGAATTTCATGCGTGATAGCAAAGAGTTTTGCAAGGATATTCTTCAGGAACAGCATAAACCTCGGTCTTCCGGTCATCGAGCTTCAGGAAACAGACGAGTTCAGCGATGGAGACGAGGTTGAAATTGATCTGGAAAGAGGTATCGTGAAAAATCTCACAACAGGAAAGAGCTACAGCTTCAGACCTCTTCCGGAATTTCTCAAGAAAATATTCGAATCCGGAGGGCTGATTCCGTATATAAAGAAGAAGCTTCAGGAATCGGGAGGTGAATAGAGAGGGATGGAGGATCTCTATCAGAAAGTCAAATCTCAAATCTCATTTGAAGAGTTCAGGAAAAGGGTTCAGGAGAAGATAGAATACACCGGAGGACTCTGTGACGAGAGAACGGCTGCAATGATGGTTGTCTATGATCTGCTTTACAATTCCATCATTCCAATAGATGCGATAAATGAGAGGAGCGGAAGAGTCACCACCATCGGGAGAGTCATACAGACTGGCGAGGTTAGAAGCTTCTCCAGAGAGAACGGAAGTGAGGGAAGGGTTGTCAGAATAGTTCTCGGAGATAAGACAGGATATATAACAGCGGTTCTCTGGAATGACTATGCTGATCTTGTGAAAACCGGAGAAATCTCTCTTGGGGATGTTGTGAAGGTTTCCGGAACGGTTAGGGAAGGTGTTGACGGACCTGAAATCTCTGTAACGTCTCTTGAGAAGCTTGACAGAATTATTGAGCTCAAGGAGCACAAGATAAGTGAAATTTCTGAGAAAACCTCTCATGTCAATCTTGTTGCCAGAATTCTCAAAAAAGGCCCGCTCAGAAGATTTCTCAGGTCAGATGGCTCTGAAGGTAAGGTTCTCTCTGCAATTCTTGGAGATGGGAGTGGAAAGATAAGGGCTGTTTTCTGGGATGAAAATGCTGTTGAAGCTGACAGGCTGAAGGAAGGAGATGTCATCAACATTGTGAATGCATCTCCAAAGATCAACGGAGATGAACTGGAGCTGCATGTCTCCTCTCTCTCCTACTTCATGAAGAGTGACAGGAACATTCTCTCAGAGGAGCTCTTCATTCCGATCTCGGAGATCATTCCGGATGAGAGGGTGTCGATCAGAGGATTCATAACAGGTATCGGGAGGGTTCGCGAGTTCGTGAGAGCTGATGGGAGCATGGGCAGAAGTGTTGACATCCATGTTTCGGATGACACTGGAAGAATCCGGGTTATACTCTGGGACGAACACGTGGAGCTTCTTGAGAGAATGGACATAGGAGATGAAATTGAGATAGTGGATGCTCTCGCCAGGCTGAATGACAGGGGCGAGATTGAGCTGAGCGCGGGGAGGAGAACACTGGTAATCATATGAATACTTTCGGGGTGCTCAACCCCTTTCTTTATTAAGTGTTAGCTCAGAAGTGAAGATATATGGCAAGGGAAATAAATTCAATAGAAGATCTCCCAGGCGTCGGTCCTGCTACAGCTGAAAAGCTCAGAGAAGCTGGATACACTTCTCTGGAGGCAATAGCTGTAGCAACTCCAGCGGAGCTGTCAGCTGCAGCAGAGATAGGCGAATCTCTCGCATCCAAGATCATAAATGCAGCGAAGGAAGCGGTTAATATTGGTGGATTTGAAACCGCCGATATCGTTTTCGAGAGGAGGAAGAAGATAAGGAAACTCTCAACCGGCTCCTCAGCTCTGAACAATCTTCTCGGCGGAGGAATTGAAACTCAGGCCATAACAGAGCTTTATGGTGAGTTCGGGAGCGGAAAGACTCAGATAGCTCATCAGCTTGCAGTAAATGTTCAGCTTCCCGAGGAACAGGGAGGTCTCGAAGGTTCTGCAATAGTGATTGATACCGAGAACACCTTCAGACCTGAAAGGATATCCCAGATGGCGGTGGCACTTGGACTCGATCCGGAGGAGACTCTGAAGAATATATATGTTGCAAGAGCCTTCAACTCAAATCACCAGATGCTTCTTGTTGAGAATGCCATGAAGCTTGCAGAGGAGTTAAAGGATACAAGACCTGTAAGGCTGCTGATCGTTGATTCTCTTACAGCTCATTTCAGAGCAGAATACATAGGAAGAGGAACTCTGGCTGACAGACAGCAGAAACTGAACAAGCATCTTCATGATCTCATGAGATTCGGAGACATCTTTAACGCAGCAATAGTGGTCACAAATCAGGTTCAGGCTCGTCCTGATGTCTTCTTCGGAGATCCGACAAAACCAATAGGAGGCCACATTCTGGCTCACACTGCAACCTTCAGAATCTATCTCAGAAAGTCCAAGGGTGAGAAAAGGATAGCCAGACTCGTGGACTCTCCGTGTCTTCCTGAGGGTGAGGCCGTCTTCTCTGTCACGGAAGAGGGCATCAGGGACTGAGCTACATTGAGCGGACATCCACGACAATGTAATCCCTTATCGACCTGAGCGAGGAGAATGGAATGTAGATGTATCCTCCCTCCGCCCGGTATCTTCTCTGACCCGAGGAGTTCTCGTTTAGATGAACGACCATCTCTGAAAGGTCTCCAGTCTCAAGCTCGGCTGTGACGTTCTTAAGCGTTCCAATCTCGGAGCCATCATTTCCCATGACCTTCTTGTTTATTATCTTCTTGAGATAAACCCTCTCCATTTTCTCTCGCCCCAATCAAATATCATCCATATTCTATTAAAGTCTTGTGCTCTCTGTGAAGACCTCCCTTAAAGCTCTCGGCCACCCTCTCATAGTATTTTATGAGCTGCTCGGTTGCAGTTGGCTTCACCTTCTTCAGAGCCTCTCTGAAATGCCTCATGTGAACCCTCTCCGCATTAAAATCCTCTCTCAGAGCAAGCATGCCAGCTTCCTTGCACACAGCCTCAATATCGGAGCCAACATAACCTTCAGTTATCTCCGCAAGCTCCTCAAGACTCACATCCTCAGCTAAGGGCATCTTTCTGGTGTGAATCTCAAAGATTTTCTTCCTCTCCTCTCTGTTCGGTGCTCTCAGAAGAACAAGTCTGTCAAATCTTCCGGGTCTGAGAAGAGCCGGATCGAGAATGTCCGGTCTGTTTGTTGCAGCAAGAACAATGATCTGCTTCCCCTCTTCAAGTCCATCCATTTCGGTCAGAAGCTGATCAGTTATTCTTTCCGAAACTCCTGAAGAATCTCCAAATCCTCTGAAGGGAGCTATTGCATCGATTTCATCGAAGAATATTATGCACGGAGAGACCTGTCTTGCCCTTCTGAAGATTTCCCTGATGGCTTTTTCACTCTCTCCAACCCATTTGGAGAGAATTTCCGGCCCCTTCACGTATATGAAATTGGCATTGCTCTCATTAGCAACCGCTTTGGCCAGGAGCGTCTTTCCGGTTCCCGGAGGTCCGTAGAGAAGAACTCCCTTTGGAGGCTTTATACCCATTTTCTCGAACTTCTCGGGATGCTTCAGAGGCCATTCAACCGCTTCCTTCAATTCCTGCTTCACATCCTCAAGGCCTCCGATGTCATCCCATCTGACCTCCGGAACCTCAACGAAGATCTCTCTCATTGCAGATGGTTCCACTTCCTTCAGAGCCTCTCTGAAGTCCTCTATGGTGACGTGCATTCTTTCAAGAAGCTCCTGATTCAGCTCCTTTTCAAGATCCATCTCCGGAAGATATCTTCTGAGAACCCTCATCACAGCCTCTCTGCAGAGCGCAGCGATGTCAGCACCCACGAATCCGTGAGTCTCCTCAACAAGCTCGTCAAGCATTCTCTCCCTTCTCGTCTCCTCAATCTCCTTCAGGCGCCTGATCTCGCTCTCAATTCTCTCCAGCTCCCCCGAAAGCTCTCCGCGCGATCTCATTTCAGAGGCTCTTCTTTCAAGCTCTCTCAGCCTGAGCCTCTCCTCCTCGCTGAGAACCTCAATCGGAATGTTTCTCATGTGAATCCTGAAAATCTCCCTCCTTCCGTTCTTGTCAGGGACTCCAATTTCGATCTCTCTGTCAAATCTGCCGGGTCTCCTCAGAGCGGGATCAATCGCGTTTATTCTGTTTGTGGCTCCAATCACTATGACCTGACCTCTCTCCTCAAGTCCATCCATCAGGGCAAGAAGCTGTGCCACAACTCTGTGCTCAACCTCTCCAGAAACCTCATCCCTCTTGGGAGCAATTGAATCCAGCTCATCGATGAAGATTATCGAGGGAGCCTCATTCCTGGCTCTTTCGAAAATCTCCCTGAGCTGCCGCTCGCTCTCACCATAATACTTGCTCATGATCTCGGGGCCGGCGATTGAGAAGAATGATGCTCCTGCCTCATTCGCAACCGCTTTGGCCAGGAGCGTCTTTCCGGTTCCCGGAGGACCGTAGAGAATCACACCCTTCGGCGGATCTATCCCCATCTTCTGAAAGATTTCGGGATGTCTCAGAGGAAGCTCAATCATCTCTCTTACCTTCTGTATCTCCTCCTTCAGACCTCCTATATCCTCATATGTGACATCTCCTGCTCCGAGCCTCTCATATCCCTTCAGCGGTCTCTCTCTGAGCTCAATCTCGGTATCCTCTGTTATCAGGACAACTCCTGAAGGAACGGTGCTGACGACAATCATCGTGACAGGCACGGGATTTGATGCCCATGTTCTGCTCAGAACAACCGGAACAGCATCTCCCTTCACGACAGCCCTCTTTAAAAGACTCCTTTTTATGAGCTCCTCAATGTCCTCGCTTTCCGATATTTCAGTGCTTTCCGGAAGAGCGAGAACAACTTCCTCTGCTTCTCTCACCTCTGCTTTCCTGACCTTAACCCAGTCTCCTATGTGAACTCCGGCATTCTCTCTGGTGTAGGGATCAATCCTTATTATCTCCTTTCCCCAGTCAGATTTGTCAGCTCTCCAGACCTTCGCCGGAGTGACCCTTTTCCCTTCAATTTCTATGATGTCTCCAGGCGACACACCTATCTTGAGCATCGCTTCCGGAGTCAGCCTTGCGAGACCCTTGTTTCTGTCATCCGGAAATGCTCTTTCAACCCTTAGAAGTATCTCCTCCATGGAAAACCCTC
>JACIWD010000126.1 GCA_014361165.1 Candidatus Mnemosynella bozhongmuii | reverse complement strand
GCTGCAGATAGAAGGGTCAGCAAAACAATTCCAATTGCAATCTCTTTTCTCATAATTCTTCACCCGGAATGATTTACGGGTTCAGCGAAGATAAATGTTCCTGGTTTGTTAGAAGAAATTATAACAGATCGAGGGATTCCCGGAGAAGTTCTCTGGGATATCTCAACCTTATGTTTCTTGTCCTACCTCTTTTCCCTCTTCCCGTGAAGTCCATGTGTATGATTCTCAGATTGTCAAGTTTGTTCAGATATTCGTAAAAGGTTGTGTATCCCATTTTACCCTCTTCGGAGACCATCCTGTAGAGCTCTCCAGAGCTTACAACCTCCTTATCAGACTCCACAATCTTCTTTAAAATCAGGAGCTCGTTCTTCCCGAGATTTCTCAGAATTGACGCAAAAATATTCTTCTGAGACTGACTCAATGCAAATTCAAGATCCTCCTCGGTTATCCTTCTTCTTGCATTTCTTTCTGCGTGAAGAGCCGAGAATTTTATCATCCCTATTCCGAGCCTCAGATCTCCTGCTTTCTCGGTCTCCTCAACTATCCTCTCAAGAATTTCATCGTTCATGACTCCGGGATAAAGCCCGAGTTCCACTCTTCTCTTCAGAATTCCTCTGATCTCATCTTTTGTATAGGGTGGAAAAACTATTTCCTGAGCCTGAAGGATGGAGGAAGTTCTTGAGCTCATCATTCTCCTGAAATCAATCTCGCTTGCAACCAGGATCACTCCCACTTTCAGACCCTCAAAAACCTCTCCTGCCCTGAGAAGAGAGTTAACAGTGTCATCAAGTTCTCTCGCTTCGAGAAGAGCGTTTATATCATCGAGAGCCACTATCAGAGGTCTCCTGAGCTCACTTATTTTTTTCATCACCTTCTCAAAAAGCTGGGTGAAGGAGACTCCCGAGAGAGGAGGCTGAAATCCGAAAATCTCTTTGAAAATGTGGGAAAGGATCAGATGTCTCGTGTGATCGACATTGCAGTTCACATAGGCTTTGAGAACCTCTGTCTCTTCAAGCTCCCTGAAAATGAACTTCACAGCAGAGGTTTTTCCGGTTGCGGGAGGTCCAATAAGGATGGAATTTAGGGGTGAGAGGCCTCTCAGAGCCGGAAGTATTCCGAATCTCAGAGACTGGAGCTGGGAATCGCGATACAGAAGAACATCCGGAAGATAATCTAACTCGAAGACTTCCGGATTCTTGAAAAGAGTCTCATCCCTCATCAGGATATCGCTCATTGAAGAAATTTTAAAAAAGGGATGTTAAATAATTAACGCAGTTTTACCACATGAGGGCATGGGTGACTATCAGATACACGAAGAGAATTGCAACCGTGTTCATCACCTTTATCAGCGGATTTATAGCTGGACCTGCAGTGTCTTTGTACGCATCTCCGACAACATCACCAACCACAGCAGCTTTGTGAGCCTCTGAACCCTTTCCTCCCAGGAAGCCCTCCTCTATGAGCTTCTTTGCATTATCCCACGCTGCACCTCCTGTTGTCATCATGAGAGCCACGAGGAGACCCGAGACTATGACTCCGAAGAGGAGGCCTCCAAGAGCTCTCGGGCCAAGGATGAGACCGACAAGAATCGGAGATAGCACTCCGATTGCTGCGGGAAGCATGAGCTCTCTGAGAGCGGCTTTTGTCACTATATCAACGCATCTGCCATACTGCGGCTTTGCTTTGCCCTCCATGATTCCCGGAATTTCTCTGAACTGTCTTCTGACCTCTTCGACCACCTCAAAGGCTGATCTGCCAACCGCGAGCATGAGGTATGAAACGAAAAGGTACGGAATCGCAGCTCCGAGAAGAACTCCAACGAGAACAATTGGATCCTCGATCGTGAGCGTGAAGTCTCTCCAGATTCCGAGCTTCTCCATGGTGAGAAGGACTTCCTGCTTGTAACCGGCATAGAGCGAGAGAGCTGCGAGAGCTGCAGAACCTATTGCATATCCCTTTGTGACTGCTTTCGTGGTGTTTCCAACAGCATCGAGCGGATCTGTCACTCCTCTGACCTCTTCCGGAAGGTCTGCCATCTCCGCAATTCCTCCGGCATTATCGGTGATGGGCCCGTATGAGTCAACACTCACGATTATGCCAGTCGTTGAGAGCATTGCAGCTGCTGCAACGCTTATTCCAAAAATTCCGAGTGCCGGTGAGCTCGCTCCTCCAGAAGCGAAGTACGATATGAGAATTCCAGCGCATATGACGACAGCTGGCATAAAAGCTGACTGATGACCAAAAGCAAGTCCTGTGATGACATTTGTTCCGGCTCCTGTTTTTGATGCCTTTGCAATCTCCTTCACGGGCTTGAATGCCGAAGTCGTGTAGTACTCTGTTATCACTATCATCGCAGCCATGACACCGAGACCCACAAGGGAAGAGATGTAAATTCCGACATTTCCCTCCATCAGGTAGTGGATGATCGCATAGAAGAGGACTGCTGAAATCAGGGTTGTTGCGATGATTCCCTTGTAGAGGGCTCTCATGATTTTTCCATCTTTTCCAAGTCTGACAAAGAAGCTTCCGAAAATAGTCGCAACTATTGCCGCTGCTCCGATGAAAAGCGGGAGTATGACGGCATTCTCTCCGAACCTTGCATGAACCTCCGGGCTTGCTCCGAGAAGCATTGCAGCTATTGCGGTGACAACATATGTTTCAAAGAGGTCTGCACCCATTCCCGCACAGTCTCCAACTGCATCTCCGACGTTATCGGCTATAACTGCGGGATTTCTCGGATCGTCCTCCGGAATTCCGGCCTCAACCTTTCCAACAAGATCTGCTCCAACGTCGGCTGCTTTGGTGTAGATTCCACCTCCAACTCTGGCAAATAGGCTCATCAGAGAGGCACCGAAGGCATATCCAACAATCAGAGTCGGATCTCTGAGCCAGATGTAGAACAGGCCGAGACCGAGAAGACCGAGTCCCACTATGCTGAATCCCGTGACAGCACCACCCCTGAAGGCAACTTTCAGGGCCTCAGCAAGACCCTCTCTGGCTTTATTTGCGGTTCTCACATTTGCTCTGACCGTTATATACATCCCGATGAATCCGGCAAGAGCTGAACAGAAAACTCCAGAGAGAAATCCTGCTGAAATAATATGCCCGTGAGGGAGAAGAATTGCAAGAACAATTGCAATTAAAATTGCGAAAATTGAAACAGTCTTGTACTCCCTCTTTATGAAAGCTGTTGCACCCTCCTGAATTGCTCTCGCTATCTCAACCATCTTTTCTGTTCCTTCCTCTTCTCTGAGGACGCTGAAAGCATAGTAAGATGCAAAGAGCAGTGCAACGATTCCCGATGCTGGAACGAGCAGAAGAATGTCCAAGCAACCACCTCCAAAGGAAATTTGCGAAGTTTTTGATAAGCAATCTGGAATTTGGTCTATCCCTTTATAATACTTTCGAATGAATTTTTAATAATTAATGCATCTGATCCACTGAGAGCTCCTCAAAGCTCCTCTCTCCAAGAATCACGAGAAATTCATCTGGACTGAGAACCGGTTTTGGGTGAAGTTCGACATCATCATAGGTTATTCTCGGACATGCAGTATTCACATATGCCTCAGCATCGAAATTCTGAAGGGCATCGAAGAGTATTGTGTCAAACATAATTATTTCTGCTCTGAGTCCTTTTTCCACTGCTCTCCTTTTTAGCTCTCTTGCAAGGCTCATCCTGTTCTGATACGGTTTGGAGCTCACAAGTATTCCGAATTTCTCAAAAGAGAGACACTTTGAGATGAGGAGATACCTCCTCCTCCTGATTTCATCTCCATTTAAAATCCTAACCTCATTTTTCAGCGGATCCACAGCAACAACATTCTTTTCTGCGAATAGGGATATCCCGAGAGGATGGAAATCTCCTGTTCCTATGAACAGAATGTCAGCGTTCCTGTCAACCGCTGAGAAGTCGCATCCCAGAACCTCTCCCGGATTTCCGGTTCTCCTTGACCTCTTAACGACGACCTCCCTTCCGTTCTCCTCAAGAAATCTTCTCGCAGTCTCAAGAGCCTCAAGGTGCTGTGCGGTTGTTGTTATGCAGACTCTCTGACCCAAAAGACTGAGAGCTTCAGAGAGAAGCGGAAGAAGTTCAAAATCGTGAGAAACTCTCACAAATATGATTTTATCAGAACTTCCCACTGGAGAGTGAGCGAAGTGAAGCAGAACATCAACCTCGCTGAGAAGGCGAACATCTATGTCACATGCACCGAAGCATGTGTTTCCGGATATGAGGACCTCAGAATTGCACTTCTTCTCAATTTCTTCTGCTATCTCAAAGGCTCTCCTTCTCAAACCATCAGGAAGCTGAATTCCAACCCTCTTTGCACCTCTTTTTCTGACTTCCTCAACAGCTTTTTCGAGCTCAATTCTCATCATAATATCCTCTTGAGGTCCTCCACAAATAACTTGAGATTCTCCTCCTCGACATGAGGCATTATAACAAACCTCATTCCAAGAGGGCGGAAGGACTTTGAGATGAGCCATCTTCTCTTCATGAGTTCCTTTCTTATTCTGTCCACCTCATCTGTTTTAAAGACAACAACGTTCATCTTCGGCTCTATAGCGGGATAAAATTCCAGCTCGCTCATGAGCTCTATGAGAACTCTTGTATTCCTCATGCATTTCTCAACAATCTTCCTGTAGCCTCTTCTTCCAAGATGCTCCATCACAGCATAAGTTGCAGCTGCAGAAGCACCGGGTCTCGTGCCCGGAAGAGAATACTGGTGCCTTGTTGTCAGATAGGGTGTCTCAATCTTCAGAGCCTCCAGAAATTCCTCATCTGAGAAGAGAAGAACTCCCGAGGGTATCACACTCATACCCATTTTATGCGGGTCTCCGGATACTGAGCTCAGATGCTCCGGAAATCTGAAATCTGGATAGAGGAATGGAACCACAAAAGCTCCGAAGGCTCCATCAACGTGAAGGGGGATTCCGTGTTCTGAGGCTATTTTTGATATCTCGTCAAGCGGGTCTATCTGCCCGAGCTCGGTTGAACCGAGAAGTGCAACAATTCCGAAGGTCTCATCATCTATCATCTCCTCAAGACAGGAGACATCCATCTGATACTCATCATTCAGGGGAACAAGCCTCATCTCGACTCCCAGAACATCGGCTGCTTTATCAATCGAAAAGTGCCTCGATTCCGGTGCAATGAAATTTCCCTTTCCTTTCAAATTTCTGAATGCTCTCAGAGCCTGAATATTGGCTTCAGTTCCGCCACTTGTCATGTAGCCTGAGAAGCCATTTAAATTCAGCATATCTGCTGTCATCTCAACTACTCTGTCCTCGAGCTCTTTCACCGCCGGAAAGATTCCGAAATCACCGAGATTTGACTCTATGTAAAGCATGAATGCCTTCACAGCAACAGGATGAGGTCTCGTGCACATCGAACTGAAAACTCTCTCATACGGGATTCTGCGATCCCACAGAGATCTCAGCTCGTTCAGAATTTCCTCCTCACTTCTCCCGAACTCTCTCAAAGACCTCACCTGAACAAATCCTGATTCTGCAGGAGAGAATTTATATATATCTTTCCCTCAGGGCGGAATGGTGATGCCGGTGAAGATCCTGATAACCGATCCGCTGGATGAGGAGGGAATTGAGGAGCTGAGGAAGGATTTTCAGGTTGATGTTATTTTGAAAATCTCACAGGAGGAGCTTGTAAAGAAGATTGCTGATTACGATGCAATCATAATCAGAAGCGGGACGAAGATAACAAGGGAGGTCATCGAGGCTGGAAGGAATCTGAAGGTCATAGGGAGAGCTGGAGTTGGAGTTGACAACGTTGATGTTCAGAGTGCAACGGAGAGAGGAATTCTTGTTATAAACACTCCTGACGCGAACACGATAACAACCGCGGAGCACGCAATTGCGATGATGCTCGCGGCAGCGAGAAACATACCTCAGGCTAATGAGGCTCTCAGGCGAGGAGAATGGGACAGAAAGAAGTACACCGGAGTGGAGCTCTATGAGAAGACTCTCGGAATAATAGGGCTCGGAAGGATAGGAAGCGAGGTCGCAAAGAGAGCAATGGCATTTGGGATGAAGGTCATTGCATACGATCCTTACGTTTCAGAGGAGAGGGCAAAGGAGCTCGGCGTGGAGCTGACATCTTTTGAGGAGCTCCTCGAGAGATCCGATTTCATAAGCATCCATGTTCCCAGGACAAAAGAGACCGAGAAGCTCATTGATGAAGAGGCTCTGAAGAAGGTGAAGAAAGGCGTCATAATCGTTAACTGTGCAAGAGGGGGAATAATAGATGAGGAGGCTCTATACAGAGCAATTAAAAGAGGAGATGTCAGGGCAGCTGCTCTCGATGTCTTTGAGAAGGAGCCTCCGGGAAAGATCCCTCTTCTGACTCTTGAAAATGTTGTGGCAACTCCTCATCTCGGTGCAAGCACAAGGGAGGCTCAGAGAAGAGCTGCTCTGGAGATTGCGAGAGAAGTGAGAGCTGCTCTGAAGGGAGAATTTGTGAGAAATGCCGTTAACATGCCGCAGATTCCAGCTGGTTCTCTACCGAGAATAAAACCGTATCTGAATCTCGCTGAAAAACTTAGCAAGTTTGCAGCTCAGATTGCTGAGGGAAGAATAAAGGAGCTTGAGGTGATTTACCGCGGAGATTTCACGGGAATGGATCTCTCTCTTGTGACAGTTTCAGCAGTAAAGGGTCTTCTTGACCCCATCCTCATGAGTCCGGTAAACTATGTCAATGCTCCGCTGATAGCCTCTCAGAGAGGAATATCAATTAAGGAGAGCAGAATTGAGGAGAAGAGGGGAGAGAATCTGATAACCGTGAAACTCAGAGGAGACTCAGAGGTCAGCGTTTCTGGAAGCACATTCAATGGTGAGATAAAGCTCAGGGAAATAATGGGTTACAGCGTTGATTTCGAGCTGACGAAATACACTCTCATAACAAGACACCTTGATGTGCCCGGCATGGTTGGAAAGGTCGGAACGATCCTGGGAGAGAAGAGAATAAACATTGCCAGCATGCAGGTGGGAAGAGAAAGGGTCGGGGGAGAGGCAATAATGCTTCTCAGTGTTGACGATCCCGTCACCGAGGATGTTCTCGCAGAAATAAGGAATACTGAGGGAATAGAGGATGCAAAGTTCATCACTCTCTGACTCTCTTTTTTCTCACCTTTGAGCCGCAGAAAGGACAGATATCGGAATCAACCTTTCTTCCGCATCCCGAACATCTTCTCTCCCATTTAATGACCTCTCTTATTCTCCCTCTGATTATCGGAGATGTCTCTATACCGATATAGGATGCAACATTCTGAACCGAATAGTCATCTGTTACGAGAATTCCTCCAAGCTCAAGAGCTTTTGCAAGGAGTTTTATGTCTGTTTCAGAAAGTTCGAACTCTCCAAGCTCTTCAACATACTTTCTGACCTCTGAGATGTATTCTTCTTTTGCCTCCTCAACTCTGCATCCAGAGAGCTCGAAATTCATCAGAGATATCTGGTCTTTCAGCTCACCGACGACTTCAGGGATGGTTATCATCCTGCCCTTCAGTTTCACACCGTGGATGAATGCCGAAGTATCTAAGATGAACTCTTTGCCCACAAGAGTATGTATGATGCGAGATATTTTAATTTAGCGTGCTCTGGTTGGAGATCTCAGAAAAGTTTATATATCACCGAGTTAAAGAAGAAAGTGAGGATCTGACAGTTTGTTAGACCTTTTGGAAAATGCAGATGGAATGAAAAACATGAAGGAGGTGAGGTAGATGGCAGAACTCCCGATTGCACCGGTAGACAGGATAATCAGAAAGGCAGGTGCAGACAGAGTTAGCGAGGACGCAAGGCAGGCTCTCGCCGAGATACTTGAGGAATACGGACTTAAAGTCGCAAGCGAGGCTGTGAAGCTCTCAAGACATGCAGGAAGAAAGACAGTTAAGGCAGAGGATATAAAGCTCGCTGCTCAGAGAATGTAAATTGTAAATTCGGAAGTTTCCCATTTTTCACTTTTAATTTTTCTTTCTATCTGAAAAGTGTGAAATATGCTCTGTCCTTCTTGCATTTCTCGCAATAAAGGTCGCCTGCAGTCCCTTCAAACTCCTCTCCACACCTAACGCATCTCCTCTTCTCACTTCTCTTTCTCTCCTCTTTCACCTCCCCCACCCCCTTTTGTTTTTTAAAACTTTTAAACCATAATTACCCCGTAAGGACTCTCCTTCCAGTAGGAGAGAGGCTCGCCTCTCTCAACCTTCGGCTCATTGTAATATTTAACTTCAGGATTTTCAAGTTTGAGCATGTCCGAAACAATTTCTATGCATTTTTCGAGATTTCCAAAATCATCAACAAGCCCGATCTCCTTTGCCATCTCTCCGGTTACAACCCTTCCATCTGAAATCTCCATCAGCTTCTCTTCACTCACATTCCTGTAGCTTGAAACCGTTGAAAGAAACCGGTTGAAAACATCATCAACTATCCTCTGAGCGTAATTTCTCTCCTCCTCTGTCAGAGCTCTCCAGTCTGCACCCATATCTTTCATTTCTCCCGATTTGATGACAGTGAATTCGATTCCTTCATCCTCATAATACTTCGAACGGTCCTCAAAAACCCAGATTGCTCCTATGCTTCCTGTCATTGTGTCTGGAGATGCAACTATCAGATTGCATGGAGCCGCTATGTAATATGCTCCGGAAGTTGCGATATCTCCGAGAGAGGCCACAACAGGCTTCTTCTCTTTCAGCCTCTCCACAGCCTCAACAATCTCCTGTGCAGCAGCCGGAGAACCTCCGGGACTGTTTATTCTTAAAATCACAGCCTTCACATTTTCATCATCTCTCAGCTCCTCAAGCTGTCTCACTATAACATCGGAGCTTGCATATCCATTCGCGACTCCTGTTGTCAGGACTCCCTGAATGTAAACAACGGCTATCTGAGGTCTCTGAGGCACCGGAGGCGAGATTTCATGAGAGGATAGAAAAATGTACGCTATTGCAATGGACTGGACTATGATTGTGATGGTTAGAAGAACAATCAAAATCCTGTAAATTCTCAGCTGTCTTTGATTTTCTTCCATCGTCCTCAACTATCCCTCTCTTTCTATTTATCCATTTCTTGCTCTGAATCTTGCAACCCTGTTCGCTATTATCGCTGCGAGAACTCCTGCACCGAAACCGTTGTCTATGTTCACGACTCCAAGTCCAGGGGAGCAGCTCTGGAGCATCGAATAAAGTGCGGCAACTCCCTTTCCTCCTGCTCCATAGCCCGTTGAGGTTGGAACTCCAATTACCGGAATATCAACTATCCCGGAAACAACCGAGGGAAGAGCTCCATCCATACCGGCAACAACTATAATGACGTCACAATCCTTCTCAAGTATTTCTCTGAGAGCCGGAAAGAGCCTGTGGATTCCCGCAACTCCAACATCGTGAAAAGACATCACATCACAGCCCATTTCTCTCGCAATCACCTCCGCTTCCTTTGCAACAGGAATGTCCGATGTTCCCGCGGTTAAAATTGCAACTTTTCCTCCGCTCTTCCTGAGCTCAAATCCCCTCTTCTTCAGCACCAGCACTCCGGAATCGAACTCATGAATGATGTCCTCTGGAAGAGCCTCAGTAATTTTTCCCGCTCTCTCCTCAGTCAGTCTCGTTATTATGCACCTTCCGGACTCTTCAAGCATCTTTCTGGCAATCTTCAAAATCTCCTCATCTCTTTTAACCTCTCCAAAAATGACCTCCGGAACACCCTTTCTCAGTTCCCTTCCCAAATCAATCCTTGCAATTCCCTCCACTTCAGAGGCTCGAAAAAATCTTATCTCCTCCTCAGCCTCCTCTATGCTCATCTCCCCGCTCCTCACCTTCTCAAGAATCTCCCTGAGTCTCATGCAGAATTGCTTGATGGTAATCTTTTTAATTTTTCCTGAGAGAAGCTGAGACCATGCGCGGCTTCAGCTTCAGAAAACTGATAAAGGAGAACATTCTCAGGCTTTATGGAACAACAATAGCATTCACACCCTCTGAAATTTTTAAAGAACTTGCCTCTTTTATGAAACTGGAGAAGGAGAAACTTGATGAGCTCGAAATTGAAATTTACAACATTCTCGGGGAGGAGAGTTTCAGAGCTGTTGATATCCCTTCGAGAGTTCTCTTCATACCTCACGGTCTTAGAAGAGTCGAGAAATGCAGAGGCGAGTACACCGAGAGAGGTCTGATATGCAGAAAATGCACCGAAGAGTGCAAGGTGAGGAAGCTTGTGGAATTCTGCGAGGAGACAGGATGCAGATATTACATTGTTCCCGGTGGAAGCATGGTGACGAAGCTCATCAAAGAGGATGGCATAAAAGCAGCCGTGGGAATTGCATGTTATGAGGAGCTGAAACAGGCTCTCGGAATCGTCACAAAATTCGGAGTTCCCGCTCAGGGTGTCCTGCTCAAGAAAAGCGGTTGCATAAATACAGATGTTGATGAGGAATACGTGAAGAACATCATGAGGATGAAATGATGAGAGGAGGGCTCATCTTAGCAGGAGGAAAATCGAGGAGATTCAGAGGAGAGAAATGCTACATCGAGATTTTCGGAAAGAGTCTTATCGAAAGAGTTGTTGAGAGACTCTCATTTCTCGATGAGCTCAGAATAGCTCTCAGATTTGGGCAGAGGATTCCTGAGAGACTCGAAATTCCTGTTTCCTATGACTCCGGCGAATTCGGTCCTCTTGGAGGAATTCTTGAAGGATTGAAGAGCATGAGCTCTGAATTTGTCTTCATAACAGCATGCGATATGCCGATGATAAGGAGGGATGCGGTGGAGCTCCTTTTCTCTCTCTCCACCTCTCAAGATGCTGTTCTTCCAGAATGGAGTTCCGGATATATTGAACCTCTTCATGCAGTTTACAGAAGAGAATCAATGATGAAAGCCTGTGAAGAGGCTCTCCGTGAGGGAGAGAGAAGAATATCATCCGCAATTTCAAGGCTTCGCAGAGTTCTGAGAGTTCCGGCAGAGAGTCTTCCAGAGGAGAGTTTCTTCAACCTGAACACCGAGGAGGATCTGGAAAAGCTGATAAATTTTATTAAAAGAGGAGAAGAAAAGAGAAGTGAATGAGCTCCAGGGTTGGAATCCTTACATCGAAAGCGGGAATAACCACGATAAAGCTTCGAGATGGTCTGAGCAAATTTTTAAATGCCGAAATAATTGAGATGAGCAGATTTTTTGATGATTTCAGCGAGTTGAAGAATTACGGAATTGCCATGAACTACATAAATTCGAGGCAGCAGATTACGCTGGGAAGCATAGCAGAAACCATGACCACTCTAATAAACGATGTCTCCACCTTCATGAGATGCAAAAGCAAGGCTCTCGTGAGTTTTCTCATGAGGAAGAACGGAATTCCGGTGCCCGAGACATTCATTCTCTCCTATCCGTATACCGAGGAGAAGATAGAGGAGATTCTCAGAAGAGTTGATTTTCCTCTCATCGTCAAACCAAATTCCGGAAGCTGCGGAAAAGCCTCAATTCTTGTGAGAGAGGAAGATGATTTGAGAGGAGTTCTCGATTATATCTCTGCGATTCATGAGATTCCTCCTGTTTCAGAGAAGATTGTGGTGCTCCAGGAATATGTGAGGGATGCGAGAGATCTGAGAGCTTTTTTTGTTGGAGATGAAATAGTTGCGGTTGAGGAAAGGGTTAAGGAAGGTGGATGGAAGAAAAATCTGGCTCAGGGAGCTCATCCGGAGAGATTTGAGATGAGTGAGGAGCAGAAGGAGCTCATTTACAGAGCATCAAAAGTTCTCGGAGTCAAGTATGCGGGATTTGATATTCTGAGCGGAGAGGAGGATTACATTCTCGAAGTCAATCCCGCTCCCGGATTGAAGATTTCTGAAATTTACCCGGAGATCTTCGAGAAAATTGCAAAATTCTTAAAAGAGGAGATGAGAAGATGAGGATTTCCATAATGGGTGCAGGAGCACTTGGAAGCTTGATAGGCGCTCTTCTCCATCTCTCCGGAGTGGAGGTCATACTGATAGGAAGGCCTCCGCACATAACAGAGATAGAGAAAAACGGTCTCAGAATCTCCGGAAGGATGGAGGCTCTGCTGAGAATTCCAACCTCGCTTCACCCGGTTGAGTGTGATCTCTCGATTCTCACGGTGAAGTCGTATGATACCAGAGAGGCTGCAAGGCAGATGAAGGGTTTTGAATTTCCTGTCCTCTCACTCCAGAACGGGATAGGTAACGAGGAGATTCTGATGGAGGAGCTCGGAGAGGAGAGAGTCATAGGCGGAGTCACATCTTACGGTGCTCTCAGGGTTGAACCGGGTCATGTGAAATACACGGGAGAGGGAGAAATAGTAATTGGTGAGATGAACGGAGAGCTGACCGGAAGAATCAGAAGAATTTCAGAGGTTTTCAGGAAGGCAAATCTGAATGTCAGAATTTCGAGGGATGTGAAAATGGAGATATGGAAAAAAGCCATAGTTAACTGTGGAATAAATCCGCTGACTGCAATTGCAGGAGTCAGGAATGGGGCTCTTCTGGAAATTCCGACACTGAGAAAGATTATGAAAGAGGTCTGTGAGGAGGCAAAAAGGATTGCTGAGAGTTACGGGATAAGATTTGATGAGGATCCTGTGAACAAGACCTTTGAGGTTGCCAGAAAGACTTCGGAGAACCTCTCCTCAATGCTCCAGGATGTGATGGCGGGAAGAAGAACCGAGATAGATGCAATAAATGGAGAAGTGGTTCGAAGGGCCAGAGCTCTTAAAATTCCGGCTCCGATAAACGAATCGCTTTACAGACTCGTGAAGGTGCTTGAGAATGATGGAAGAACTGAAAGTTCTGATGACAGCAATGCTCCCGGTGCTTGAGCTCAGAGGCGCGATACCTCTGGGAATTCTTCTTGGCCTGAGTCCGCTGAAAGCCTATATCCTGAGTGTTGTCGGCAATTTCATACCGGTTCCCTTTATTCTGCTCCTTCTCAGAAAAATTCTGAATTTTTTAGAGCGTTTCGGAGCTCTCTCCTCAGTTGTTGAGAGAATTTATACTCTCGGGGAGAGAAGAAGTGAGCTGGTCAGAAAATACGGTCCACTCGGGCTAACTCTTTTTGTTGCAATACCTCTTCCAGTAACCGGAGCCTGGACAGGCTCTCTTGTGGCAACTCTCCTCAATCTTCCCTTGAGAACCTCCCTCGTATCAATCCTCGCAGGAATTCTGATCGCGGGGCTCATTGTTTTATCAGCCTCAATGGGGGTCATATCTCTCTTTTAATTGTCTTCCAATCCCTAGCCATATCGCTTCTTTTCCATTTCTCTCCATTCAAAATCTCCAAAATCCGAAAATTCGCTCTCAGAGAAAATCGCGTATGAGGATTTCATGACTTCCTCACTCAAAATATCTTTTTAACTCAACGGTGTTATGATTGAGTTAAGAGGAGTGGAAATCTCTTTGACTTCTCTTCCCTCAGGAAAATGTCTTTTTCCTGATTTTCTTCAGAATAAAAGAAATGAAAGAGAAAAGAAACTCTTCCCTCGAACTTCACATCTTTATAAATGAGATGCATCATCAGGGATTCGCTGAAGAGGGCATCTCACAGAACTCAGGAGAAAAGATTTTAAGCGGAAAAGAAGAATTATTACTGCTGGTTGAAATCAGACCAAAATGGGATTGAAAGTGACTCCCTTAATTTTTTATATTTTAAAGTCGGAAATTCTTCAGGGTTGAAATCAGACCAAAATGGGATTGAAAGTAGTTGAGGAGTGAGCTCTTGTATCTCATCAATCAAGTTGAAATCAGACCAAAATGGGATTGAAAGAGAGGAGAAACGCCGAAAAGTGGCATTGTAGCTCTCTGTTGAAATCAGACCAAAATGGGATTGAAAGTTTAATTTCAGCGAAAACTAACGCTGAAGTTAAGCTCA
>JACIWD010000125.1 GCA_014361165.1 Candidatus Mnemosynella bozhongmuii | reverse complement strand
CATTCCGTCCTCATCGTCTCACTCGGATGCGAGGGCATTGATGCGGAAAAACTTGCGGACGAGATTTCAAAAAGCGGAAAAGAAGTTGAACTTGTGAGAATTCAGGAAGAGGGAGGGACCTTAAAGGCAATCGAGAAAGGAGTGAGAATAGCGAGAAGAATGGCAGAAGAGGCCGGTAAGGAGCAGAGGAGATCCTTTGATGTCTCTGAACTGACCCTTGGAATAAAATGCGGAGCATCTGACACGACATCCGGAATAGCCTCAAATCCCGCAACCGGATATGCCGCAGATAGGATAGTGGAGAGAGGGGGCAGGGTGATCATAGGAGAGACAACCGAGATCATAGGAGCGGAGCACATACTGGCGAAGAGAGCAAGGGATGAGAGGGTTGCAGAAAAACTTCTTGAAATGGTCAGGAGAATGGAGGAGGAAGCCGAAAAAATGGGTGTTGACCTCAGAGGTTCTCAGCCAACTCCGGGAAACATAAAGGGAGGATTGACAACCATAGAAGAGAAATCTCTCGGAGCAATTCTTAAAGGCGGGACTTCAGAGCTAAGAGAAGTGGTTGAATACGGAGAGAGACCGGAAGAGAGAGGCCTCATTGTCATGAACTCTCCGGGAAGAGAGGTCGAGGTAGTCTCCGGCTTCATGGCAGCTGGAGCCCAGATTATTGCATTTTCCACAGGTCTCGGAGCTCCTTTTGGTCTTCCCATTGTTCCAGTGATGAAGATTACGGGAAATCCGAGAACAGCTATTGAGAGAGCTGACGACATAGATGTGGATGTTTCCTCGATTATCAGAGGGGAGGAGAGCATTCAGGAGGCTGGAAAGAGGATTTACGATGCCATCATCGAAGTTGCCTCCGGAAGGCCCGTAAAGGCGGAAGTTCTTGGTTACAGATTTGTGGATATCTGGAGAATAGGTCCGACACTCTGAACACTTTCGAGCCACTTCCATCATCTTTTTAACTTTTTTCATCCCATTTCCATCTGTGGGAAAGCTCGAAAAGTTCAGATATCTGAGCATTCAGGCATCTGATGAGGTTGTTGAGGCTCCCATCTATGATGCATCCTCTCCACAAGGTCCTTTCCCGCTTCACAAAACCCTGGTTTCAAACTTCTGCAAAAACTCGTGCCTGTACTGCGCTTTCAGGAGCGAGAGAAGGGTTAGAAGAGAGGAGATTTCTCCCGAAGAGCTTGCGAGAATTTCGTATTACCTGTGGAGGAAGGGGCACATAAAAGGAGTTTTCTACTCCTCATCAATAAGAGATCCGGAATCCGATTCAGAAAGGGTCGTGAGCGCCGCGGAGAACCTCAGAGCAATGGGCTTCACGGGATACATCCATCTGAAGCTCATGCCCGGGTGTTCAAGGGATGTCATAAGAAGAGCCTGCAGAGTTGCGGACAGAGCAGGATTCAATGTTGAGAGCACTCCGGAGAGCTTCGATGACCTGTGTCCGGAAATTGACATGAGGAAAGACATTCTCAGAAGATTCAGATGGATGAAAGAGGAGGCGGACAGATCGAAGAGG
>JACIWD010000124.1 GCA_014361165.1 Candidatus Mnemosynella bozhongmuii | reverse complement strand
TTGATGATCCGGATGAGAACCATTTCTCATCCGGATCGAGAGATCTTGATGAGATCTTTCATGGAGGATTTCCAAAGGGTTCATCGATTCTTCTTGAGATTTCTGAAGGGGTTCCGAAGAGGATGTATTACAGATTCCTTCAGAGCTTCTACCTCAATTTCCTGAGGAAGGGGAAGAGAGTTTACATAATTCCCGCTCTGGGAACCGACAGAGAGAGAATTGTAAATGAGATGAGACCTTTCCTGAGAGAGGATGAGCTGGAGAAGTTCATCTGGATTGAGAGGGAGTGGGGCAGAGAGAGGCTGAGAGGGGAGGAGGCTGAAGAAGAAGCTGAGATGACCTTTGAGCTTCTGATGAAGGAGAGGACTGGAAGCTATGAAGATCTTCATGTCACCGGAGTTGATTCCCTTCTTTCCCGGTATGGAGATGAGGTCATAAGAGTTATTGAGGAGGGAGGTATCTTTGCAAGAGAGACAAGAGGTCTCCTCATAAGAGTTGCCAAACCAGGATTTCCCTTCATGAAAGAGCTCTCGAATCTCTCGGACATTCATGTGAAAATGGAGAACGTCTGCAATGTTCCCGTGATCAGAGGAGTGAAGCCGAAGACGCAGTATTATGCGATGCTCGTTGACCTCTCTGAGGGATTCCCGAGATTGAGGTTTGAGAAGGTTGAGTGAAAAATTAAAAATTTGAGGAGCTCACTTCAAGAGCTCCTTCAGTTTCTCGTATTCTCCCTCCTTCATATGAACAACATATTCCTCGGAGGGATATCTCATCGTTCTGACATCTTCACAGTATTTTCTGAATGCTTCAAGAATCTCGGATGCAAGATTTGCATACTGCTTTGCAAACTTCGGTCTCACACCAAGAGTCAGACCGAGGATGTCATGAGAGAGCAGAAGCTGTCCATCCGTTTCCACTCCACCGCCAATGCTGAACGTTAGAATGGAGACTCTCCTGCTAACTTCCTTTGCAACCTCTGCTGGAACATTCTCAAGAAGAACTCCTATTGCTCCTGCCTCTTCAAGAGCTTTCGCATCTTCGATTATTCTCTTTGCAGATTCCGCATCCCTTCCCTGAACAACAAAACCGCCGAGAAGGGATGCCTTCTGAGGCGTTAATCCGAGATGCCCTATAACCGGAACTCCTGCATCAACGATTGCACGAACTCTCTCCGCCATTTCTGCACCGCCCTCAAGCTTAACAGCATCAGCTCCAGCACTCATGAGCCTTCCTGCATTTTTCACCGCTTCCTCATTGCTTGACTGATATGACATGAAGGGCATATCCCCGACAATGAAGGCATATTTTGCTCCTCTGGCAACAGCTTCCACGTGAGTTACCATCATGTCCATCGTCACGGAGTATGTGTTGGGATATCCGTAAACTGTCATGCCCATCGAATCTCCAACGAGAATCATGTCAACTCCTGCTTCATCTGCCAGAGAAGCTGTGACCCAGTCGTAAAGAACCACCCAGACTATCTTCTCGCCTTTTTCCTTCTTCCTGAGCAGATCCCTCACGGTTACTTTTTTTCTTTCACTCAAGCTTCCAACCCCCTTTCAGAATTACTTTCTCTGACTCATTATTAATAAAGTTCGTTTCTTCACAGAACAGCTAATGGAATCTCCACCACAGGTATATTTCCTGCAGTACTGCTACTTTTATGCTTCGAGTTTTGAGGAGCAGAGATTTTGCCTTTTTTAAAATTTGGACTTTTTATCACTGCTCTCTGAGGAGCTTAAAACCAGGTCTCAAAGTTGCTTCTCATCCTCCTCGAACTTCACAACTTCCACTCCAGCATCTCTGAGAAGTTTCAGGGCATTTTCATCAGGATAGCTCTGCTTATAAACAACCCTTCTGATTCCCGCATTTATTATCATCTTTGCACAGAGAATGCATGGCTGATGCGTGCAGTAGAGAGTTGCTCCTTCAGTGCTCACACCATGAAGAGCTGCCTGAATTATTGCGTTTTGCTCGGCATGAACAGCCCTGCATATCTCATGCCTCTCTCCTGAAGGAATGTTGTTCTCATCTCTGAGACATCCAATCTCAAGACAGTGAGGCATTCCGCGAGGAGCTCCATTATAGCCAGTGGTTAAAATCCTCTTATCCTTCACTATCACCGCTCCAACCTTGTTTCGCAGACATGTGGAGCGGGATGCCACAACCTCTGCAATCCTCATGAAATACTCATCCAGCGAAGGTCTCATCTTAACCCTCCGGAAGCAGAAGAATCTCATGATTTCCGAGATCTATTTCCTTCACTCTTCCCCTCATCTCCTTCCTGTTACCCAGAATATCCGTTGCCGTGATTTTCGAGCCCTCAATCTCAATTCTTATAACATCCTCCATCAGGAGTTTCTTCTCGCCTCCAGAGAGCTCATAGAGCTTTGACTCACACATGAACTTCACCTCAGGTAACTTCTATGCTCTGAAGAACTTCTTTAATTTTCGGATTCTTCATCACTCTCAGCTGATGCTCCATCAGATTCCTTTTGAGAGCATCAACCTCGAAGCCATCCATCAGATACTCAACAAACATCCTGTATCGCTTTATGAATCCCTCATCAGGCTTCAGAGAGTAAAAGCGAATGTATTTGTCAAGATATATGGTGGAATCCCCTATCAGAACCGTTGCATCCACTCTTCTTGAATCCTCACCTCTGTATTCCTCAGCCTTGTCAAGATCAATAACATACCAGCTCTGCCCGTCAAACAGAACATGCTCCCCTTTCAAATCATTGTGCATGATTCCCATGCTCCACATCCTGTGCATGAGGCTAAAGAACCCCTCAAGATTCAGATGATCGGCATTTCCGAAGCACCAGTCAACAAGAATTTCCTCTATGTTCGAGAGATGTCTCACAAATTTCATCCAGAGAATTCCCTGAACTCTTGAGAAGCCCTCATCCCTGAGTTCTTCATCAAACTGAAAGGTATACGGACGCGGGGAATTGACAACATTCTGAAGCTTCCTGAGCAGATTCATCTCCTTTCTTCCAGCTCCTTCCGGCATGACCTTGGCTATTATGAACCTCCTTCTCCCCTCCATCAAGAAATTTATTCTGAGAACCTTGTGAGTGCTCCAGATTCCAAGTTTTGGAGGAAAATACCCCTCGATGAGGGTTACCTCCTTCTCACCTTTCAGAATCCTGTTTATTTCTTTGTCTTCATTGAGAAAATTCTCAACCTCTTTCAGATCAAGAATGTTGATTGGAAGAGTGCCTCTTGGAATCATTCTGCTCTGATCTAGCGGAGGGAGTTTTCTGAAAGCCTCCGAAATTCCTTCCCTGGAATTTATCGCAAGCCAGGGCATCGACAAAATTTTTTACCGGAAGAGAGAAAAGTCTTCCTCTCGAAAGATTAATTACCGCAAGTTATATATATTAACAATTGTTATAACCGAGAAGCATGAAAACGATAGAGGAGATCAACCAGAAGATCAGAGAGGGAAATGTATGTGTTGTGAGAGCCGATGAGATGCCAGAGATAGTCGAGGAGCTCGGAGCTGAAAAAGCTGCCGAGGAAGTTGATGTTGTCACCACCGGAACTTTCGGGGCAATGTGTTCCTCCGGAGCTTTCCTGAACTTCGGTCATTCGGAGCCACCGATAAAGATGCAGAGAGTATGGCTGAATGATGTTGAAGCCTACACCGGTATTGCTGCTGTTGACGCATACATCGGGGCGGCACAGCTATCAGAGACGAGAGGAATGGAATACGGAGGAGCACATGTTATCGAGGATCTCGTCAGAGGAAAGGCTGTTGAGCTCAGAGCCACAGCTTACGGAACCGACTGCTATCCGAGGAAGGAGATAAGGACGATGATCACACTTGATGATCTCAATCAGGCGATCATGGTCAATCCGAGAAATGCGTATCAGCGATACAACGCAGCAACGAATTCAACGGACAGAACCCTCTACACCTACATGGGCACTCTTCTTCCGAGATTCGGAAATGTCACATTTTCCGGAGCCGGGGCTCTGTCTCCGCTCAACAATGATCCGGAATACAGAACCATAGGGACGGGAACGAGGATATTTCTGTGCGGTGCAAAGGGATATATTATTGGAGAGGGAACACAGCATTCTCCGAAGAATCATTTCGGAACTTTAATGGTTTCCGGAAATCTGAAGGAAATGAGTCCGGATTTTCTGAATGCTGCAACTTTTCCGAAATACGGAACAACCCTCTATGTGGGAATAGGAATCCCGATTCCAATTCTCGATGAGGATATGGCAAGAAGAACTGCAATAAGAGATGAGGACATAAAGGTGAACATTCTCGATTATGGTGTTGCTTCAAGAAACAGACCTGTTGTCAGAACTGTCAGTTATGCTGAGCTGAAGAGCGGGAAGGTTGAGATAAATGGAGAGGAGGTCCCGGTTTCACCTCTCTCGAGCTACAGAGTTGCAATTGATATAGCCGAGGAGCTTAAAAAGTGGATTGAGAGAGGAGAGTTCTTCCTGAGTGCTCCGGTGGAGAGGCTTCCGAGAGAGAGGGAGTTCAGACCGATGAAGCAGGAGAGCATAATAAGGGTTAAGGACATCATGAGCTCTCCAGCAGTTACGGTCTCTGCAGAATCAACAATAGAGGAGGTTGCCGAACTGATTGTGAGCAGTGGAATAAATCATCTTCCGGTTGTGAAAGACGGGGTTCTCGTTGGAATCGTTACCTCATTTGACATAGCCAAGGCTGTTGCGAGAGGATTGAAAGGGAGTGTTGAACTCGTGATGACGAGAAGGGTGATTACAGCAACGCCAGAAGAGGGTGTTGAGAGCGCAGCGAGAAAAATGGAGAAACATGATATCTCCGCACTGCCGGTGATAAACACGAGAAGAGAGGTCATAGGAATAGTGACCACGGAAGACCTCAGCAAACTTGTCGGGAGGGGTGGAAAATGAGAATTCACATAAAATTCTCTCCAAGAATAGTGAGAAATCCGATAATATCAAAGGTCATTCTCTCAACCGGAGCTCCGGTGAACATTCTGAAGGCGAGAATAGACCACAGCGGAGGAGAGATGCTTCTCGAAGTTCCTGATGAGTTCAGCGAGAGGGTTATGAAGGAGTTTCAGAAATCGGGAGTGGAGGTTCACGAGGTCAGAACTGCTCTGGAGCATGACAGAGAAAAGTGCATAAACTGCGGTCTGTGCATTTCAATCTGCCCGACCTCAGTCTTCTCCTTCAACACAGATTTCGTGCTGGAGCTGAATGAGGAGAGATGTGTTCAGTGCGGAATATGCGTTTCCTCCTGTCCACATGGAGCCCTCTCTCTGGTGAAGATATGAGGAAGAGGGTGAAGATAAGAGAGACGGTTGCAACTCTTGAACTTGAGGAGAGATTCATTGAAGAAGCTGAGAGAATCATGAAAATGCTAAGAGGTGAGCTTGAAGCTTATATACTGAGAGACCCGATCTTCTACGTGACTCTCGAACCCCATGAGCCACTTGAAGATGCTCCCGAGATAGTGAGAAGAATGTGCGAAGCCGGAGAGCTCTTCAATGTCGGCCCGATGGCTTCTGTCGCCGGAGCGATCTCTCAGATGACAATGGAGAGGCTCGCTGAACTCGGATGCAGGGACGGTTTCATTGAGAACGGTGGAGACATAGCCATGATTAATGAGAGGAGGAGAAAAATCGAGGTTTATCACGGAAGAGGGAATTTCAGGATAATTCTCGAATTTCCGAGCTCTGATGAGATAATTGGGATCTGCACCTCCTCTGCTTCAATCGGACATTCCATTAGCTTCGGGATTGCAAATGCCGCAACAGTCATTGCGGAAGATGCCATAATAGCGGATGCCGGAGCAACGGCACTCTGCAACCAGGCAACTCCAGAGAACTTCGAGGATGTTCTCAGAGAGATCACATCTGTTAGAGGAGTTCTCGGAGCTCTTGTTGTCTTTGATGACTTCTTTTCAGCCTGCGGAGAGCTTCCCGAAATTAAAGTTTTCAGGAGGTGTTCAGATTCCGGAGTTTGATATTCTGAGAGTTCTGATAATTGTTCCCGCTTTTCTCTATGCCTCTCTCAGCGATATCAGAGAGCGAAGAGTCTCGAATGATCTCTGGGTTATCCTTTCTTCTCTCGGAGCTCTGATATATTTCCTTGAGCTGAGAGAGAGAAGCACCGATCATGCATTTCTCATGCTCTGTTTCCTCTCCTCATTCTTCCTCCTCTACCTCCTTCTCATGGAGTTTCTCGAAAGCGGAGACATTAGCTTCGAATCTTCCAGAACCTTCCTCTCCCTCCTTTCCGTAACAGCCCTTCTCCATCTCTCTCATTTCCTGATAACACTCTCCTTCACGAGACTTCTGATACTTCTCCTCATAGCTCCGGCCATTCTGATTTTTAAAAGCAGGAAATTTATCGGAATTTCTCTGATTTTCCTGGCTCTGGCAGCGCTTTTAAATTTAAGTGGGATGATGTTCGAAAGGGAGCTGTTTTTATTCGCCTCCTCCTTTATTTCCATCTTCATCTTCACCTTTCTTCTCTCATATCTCGAACTCTTCGGCTGGGCTGATGCAAAGGCATTCTGGACAGTAGCAATAGTTTTCCCCCATTATCCCGAGATTTCGAAAATCTCTCACTTCCCCTCTCTTCTGCTCGCTGCTCCCGAGATCGTGAGCAGAATTATCCTTCTCACAATCCTTCTCTCATCCCTCCTCTACCTCCTCTCACGAATTCTGAAAAAGGAGACATTCTTCTTCATCCCGATTCTCTTCGCCTCCTTCTTCTCTTCCTTCGGAAGTTTCCCCATGACCGTCTTCATGAACTCCATCATCATCAACCTCGTGACGCTGCTCCTTCCCCTTTTCTACTTCACAAGAAATCTGCTCAGAGGTGAGAGGCCTCCAAAAAAGCTCATGATCCTGTATGCCTTTCCTGTTGAGATAGATAAGCTTCTTGAGGAGGAGAGAAGGAGAAGAGGCTACTCCCGGTTCAAAATTCTTGAGATCATTCACGAAGGAGAGCTCATCTCAAGCTACAGAGGTTTCGATTATGACGAGAAAGATTTAATAGAACTCCGGAAGAGAAGAGAAAGGGTGTGGGCGACATACGGAATCCCCTTCATCGTTCCGATCACCGCGGGTCTGATCTTCGCAATTCTCAGAGGTGACCTGTTGATAGAGATTCTGAGGAGGGTGTAGAAAATCAAAGTGGTAATAACGCACAATGACTCAGATGGAATCCTGTCGCTTTCAACACTGATGAGGGCATCCGGATCCGAGATTTCTTTCGTCAAGTTCAGCACGCACAACAGACTCTTCAGGGACATTCTCAGAACCCTTCTCAGACGCCCCACTTCGGATGAGCTCCTCATTTTCGATATTTCCGGAAACAGAGATTCGATAAGAGCTGCTTCTCTTTACTCAAGAGTTCTCTGGATTGATCATCATGTATGGACTCCGGAAGTTCATCCTCCAAACGTTGAGTTCGTTCTCGACTCCGAACAGAGGAGCGCGACCTCGATAGTTGCGAAATATTTCTCCGTGAGCGACTTCTCCGAAATTGCGGACGAGATAGATACGAATGATGTGAGAAGCGAGAAGGCGGAGAAGCTGAGAAGAGTTGTGGCCGCAATAAGAAACAGATTCCACGGTAAAGCTCTTGAGAGCGAGCTTTTCAAGCTTGCAAAAAACATAGCTGAATCCGGAATAGAAGTGGTGGAAAGAGAGGATTACAGGAGTCTCAGAGAGGAGTTCGAAAATTATGTCAGAAGATCTCTCGAAAATCTGACCTTCAGAATTGCTGAGAAGGATGGAAAAAGAATTTCCGCCATCTTCCCTGAAAATCCTGTTCCAACCTTTATGGTTCTGGAAGAACTGAAAAGGAGAGTTGAGGAACCACTGGATGTCATAGCAATCATTTATCTGAATCAGAAAGGCGCAAGAGTTGAGTTCAGAACCCAGACAGATAAGAATGTTCTTGAGATAGCAAAGAAATACGGAGGAGGGGGGCATCTGAAGGCAAGTGGAGCAAATGTGAGTGCTGAGAGAATGAGAGAACTTCTAAAAGATCTCGGGATTCTTGGAGAAGAACTTTCTGAGGGTTCTCAGAGTTGCGATTCCCCAGAAGAGGGCGAAAATGGAGGCAAGAGCATTTCCGAGAACCATTCCGAGCCAGACGCTTATGAGAGAGCGGGAGAAGAACTGAAGGAGTAGATATGCGAAGAGAAGCTGGAGTATGATTGCTCTGAAAATTGTTATTGCAAGAGCTCTTTCGCCTTTTCCGATCCCCTGAAACATTGATGCCGTCATCATCCCCAGAGGGGTGGTCGGAAGAAAAAGGCTGAGCGTTCTCATCGAAAGAATCAGCTCGCTGCAGAATTTCACCGATTCCGCTGAACTCGTGAAGAGGAGAGAGATCTGAGGAGCAGAGAGGATGATTATCAGAGATGTCACGAGCTCTATGAGGAGAGAGAGCTTTATCGAGTAAAAATAAGCTCTTTCCAGCTTCTCAATATTTCTTGCCCCGTAAAAAGCAGCAGTTACAGCTGTTGTTGCAGATGCAACTCCGAAGAGAGGAACTATTCCGAATGTGATGACTCTCCAGGAGCTCGTGAAGACTGCAATTCCTTCCTCTCCTCCGGCGATGAGGACAAGAGTATTGAGAACGAACATTGAGATGGACATGGAGAGCTGAGAGACCGATGAGGGAATTCCAACCCTCAGGATTTCCCTCATCTCTCTGTCCAAGGAGATTTTTCTGAGAGATATGCTCACAAATGCATCTCTTTTTATGAGGAGCCAGTAAAGGAGGATCAGAGTCGAAATGGCTGTTGAGAGCACCGTGGCATATGCTGCACCCGAGATTCCCAGGTTCAGATGATATATGAACACCGGGTCGAGAATTATGTTCAGAATTGAGCCAGCTGCAAGGGCATATGTTGCTCTCCTTGCATCCCCCTCGCCTCTGAGAATTCCTCCAAGCATCATGCTCAGAACAATGAAAATGGTGCCCCGGGCAACTATCAGAGAATAATCAAGCGTGAGTTTCGCCACATGCGGGCTGAGAGTCATGAAATTTACGAAGTCATCAAGAAAGAGGAGGAGAGATGCTGTTATAAGAGCACCGAGGATGAGTGAAAGTGTCACTCCGTACGATGCTGCTCTGCTCGCAGCTTCCCGGTCTCCTGCACCTATTCTTCTCGAAATGGTTGAGCTGACGCCTATGCTCACACCAGAGGAAACTGAGATGACGAGCATGAAAACAGGGAAGAACAGACCGATTGCACTCAGAGCCTCATATCCGAGACCCGAGACCCACACGGCATCAGCGAAATTGTAAATTGTCTGAAGAAGCATACCCAGAATCATCGGGAAAGAGAGCCTTACTATTGCTCTTTCAGGATTTCCGGTGAGAATCCTGACTCCTTCAGTAACTTTCAAATCATCGCCCCGCTGAAAGAGAGGGAATGGGAGAAGTTATATAACAATTTTCCGGAAGGTGCAGAGATGCTCTACATCATCATCCTGACTCCAAAATGCAATCTCCGCTGCAGATACTGCGGTGGATTTGAGAGCTCGGTGATGAGTGAGAGAATTGAGTATGATGTTGAGCAGCTGAAGGATTTTCTGTCCGCAGACCCTCATCCTGTGGTGGCATTTTACGGAGGAGAACCCCTTCTTGAGATTGAGATGATGAGGAGAATGATGAGAGAGCTTGAAGCAGAAAGATATGTTCTTCAGACAAACGGAACTCTTCTCGGAAATCTTGAAAAAGAGGATCTTGAGAGATTCTCAGCGATTCTTGTTTCTTTTGACGGAAGAGAGAGTGTGCACAACTTCTACAGAGCAGGGAGCTATTCGAGAGTTCTTGAAAATGTCAGGGCAATAAGAGAGAATTATCGCGGAGAGCTCATAGCCAGAATGGTTGCAACCCAGAAAACGGAAATTTACGAGGATGTTATTCACATCCTCTCCCTGAATCTCTTCACTCATGTGCACTGGCAGATAGATGCGGTTTGGAGCAACGAGGGCATATGGAAGGACTTCAGAGGATGGGTGAAGGGATACAACGAGGATATAAGAAGACTCGTGGATTTCTGGATAGAGGAGATGAGAAATGGAAGATTTCATGGAATTGTTCCTTTTCTCGGAATTCTTTCAGCTCTTGAAAATGGTTTCTCCCACCCTCCATGCGGCTCCGGATTTGAGTCCTTCGCAATCACAACCGATGGAAGGGTTCTCGCATGTCCGATTTGTCCGGAGTTTGAATGGAATGAACTCGGCACAATTTTCGATGGAGAGCTGAAAGAGGTTGAGCTGCTTGAACCCTGTCCTGAGTGCGAGTACTTCAGTTTCTGTGGAGGAAGGTGTCTTTTCTTTAACAGAGAGCGTCTATGGGGCGAGGATGGATTTGAGCTTGTCTGTTCAACTGTCAGGAATCTCGTTGATGCTCTGCTTGAGAGGAAGGACGAAATTCTCTCACTGTGCCCTGCTGAGGAGCTCAGATATCCGAAGTTTCCGAACACGACCGAGATAATTCCGTGAGTTATTTCACGATTTTTATTCCCTCATTTGTTATCTCAAATTCCACGATTTTTCTATCGAAGACGCTTTCTCTCATCTTGAGAATTCCCATAAATCTTCTGAGTCTGATATCTTTTTCTAAAGAAGTTCTGAAACGCATGAGGATTGCATTATCTGAAACATGACCGATACGCCCCTCGCTTACTATAGCTTTTTCCAGCTCCTCCACATCATCGACGATGAAAACAGTAACTCCCATATTCACTAAAGATTTCAGCAGTGCTCTGAGATCTTTCTCAAATTCTCCTCCTCTTACAGAATGTTCGTAACCGTCAAGACTGTCAATCGAAACAACTTCAATATCTCTTTCCTCAACATCTCTCAGCACAATATGCACGAATTCTTCCGAGGTGTATTCAAAAGGTTCGATTTCCCTGATGAGAAGCTTCCCTTCCTCAACCATCTTCCTCATCGGAATTCCCGTGCCATCGCATCTCCTCAGCATCATTTCAGCCTTCTCATCAAAGAGATAGATCGCCGATTTCTCTCCACTTTCCACTGCCTTTGTAATGAAGTGAGAGACCAGCGTTGTCTTCCCAATCCCGGGAGGGCCGCTCACAAGTGTTATGGTTCCCTTATCTATCCCTCCCCTTATCATCTCATCGAACTCCGGGATCCCTGAAGGAATCTTTTTCTGCTCGAAACTTCTCGAAAAGTCCTCGGGATAAATCCTGGGATAAACAGCAATTCCTCTGTCATCAATCTTCATTCGATGATATCCCTTTTCATGTCTTGAATTTCTGTGTTTCTTCACACCTATTTGCAGCTCACCGGAAAGAAGAACAGGATCGCGATTGTCATGACGATGAATCTCGATGGAAACCTGAGCAGAATACCGAAAACTGGCGTGAGCACTCTTTCAGATAATCTAATCCTCCTGTGGAACGAGTTCGAGAATGGGAAGATGTGCAGAAAACTTCTTGTGCTTAAGGCAAGAGGGAGCGATCATTCGAAGAAGATCCACAGATATGAGATTACTGAAGGAGGAATCGTGATAAAATAAAGGAGGTTTAAAAATGATTGAATCTCCAAGAGATATAATCATTACAGCCGTGAGGGAAGCTGCCAGAAAGACAAATCCGGCATTTGAGAATATTCTGGAAACTCATCTCGAGAAAAAACTCGGAAAAGGTTTTGAGATTGCCTATGAAGATCCGGCGAAGTTCAAGGAGGGCCTCAGAGATCTCTTCGGTGAATACAGCGCAAGATTCTTTGAAATTCTCGTAATCAATGAAGTTGTTGAAAAGCTGAAGCTCACAGAGAAACCGGAAACTCTCGAGGAGCTCGTGAGTCTTCTGAGCTGGTGGAAAACGTAGAGCTCTCTTTTTTGAATAAAAATTAACATTTTTACAATTGTTATAAAAGTTATAAAAATAGTGTTAATGTTATATATCCCTTGTTCCCTCAATTTCTTTTAAGGAAGGTGAATAAAGGGATGAACAGAATCAGTACAGGCGTTGAAGGTCTCGATAAAATTCTCGGCGGAGGGCTCATCCCGCGAAGAGTCTATCTGATCAGCGGACCTCCAGGAGCAGGGAAAACGCTGTTCGCTCTCCACTTTCTGAACGAGGGAGTGAAAAGAGGAGAGAGAGAGCACTCATGATCTCTCTCATGGAATCTGAAGAGAGTCTGAGAATGACGATTGATCGTTTCGGATTTGAGAACTCAGTCGAAATTCTCGATCTGAGTCCATCAATTGAGCTGATGAGAGGAGGAATAACTCTTTTCGGAGAAGAACCACGTGAGGGTGCCCGTCTAACACTCAGAAATGCCATAGTTGAGAGGGTTGAATCGCTGAAACCTCAGAGAGTTGCCATTGATGGAACGAGTCTTTTCGAAGTCCTCTATGAAGAATCCTATTCTTACAGACAGGATCTCATCTCTCTGACAAGATATCTCACAGCAAATGGTGCAACTGTGGTTTTGGTCTCGGAAAAGAGCGACGGAGATGAGATCGAGTATCTCGTTGATTGTGTGATCTCGATAAAGAGGGATGAAACTTCCGGTGAGCTGCAAATATCTCACCAGCTTGCTGAGCTCCACATCGCTCACATTTTCTCTAAGAGCGGTGAGAGAATCTATAAAAACAACCTCTATCCCAAAGTTCTGAATTATGTTGAGGAGATCCGCAAAGTAACTTACCGGGCTCTGCGCCTCTGGAACGCAACTCAGGATTCTGAGATTCTCCCTCACCTTCTCGTAATCCATTCCATAATTCTTCATCGCTCTGAGAATGGCTTCCTCACTCTCTTCAAAACTCACGAAAAGTGCTTTTCTACCTTCCTCAGCGTTTCTGTATGTGAAGTGCAGCGCGAGGGTTGTCTTTCCAGTCCCCGTATTTCCGATGATCAGGGTTATCGAATCGCGATAAAATCCTCCGCCCACAAGCTCATCAAGTTTCTCAATTCCACTCGTAACTCTCTCGAAGGTGGTCTGCTGGGATTCTCTCGAGTTCGGGAATGTCGAAGAAGATGAGCCCTTCATCGGTTATTGCATATTCGTAGGCTGGTTTTCTGATTTTTCTCCCGCGCATCTTTGGAATTTCCATGACTCTTCTGTAATGCTCCCCCTCCTTCTCGTACCTCAGGATGATGAGTCCATCGACAACGAACTCCTCAACTCCATATCCAATTCCCTGAGATTCAAATGGCTTCTCTGCAATGAGGAAAGCAGTTGCTCCAACCCTCTTCACGAACTTTCCGAGACTTGTGTGGAGGAAGGATCTCACCTCTTTCTTTCCGAAAGAGCTGAGAAGGGATGTTATAGAGTCTATCACGATGACCTGCGGCTGAAAGTTCTGAATCTCCTCGTATATAAATCCCAGCTGGGTTTTTGCAACTTCCTCTCCGGCTGTGAAGAGCTCCATGAATCTGAAATTCTCTCTGTCGAGCTCAAGCCCGATGCTTTTCATGAACTTAAAGTAATCCCTTTCAGTCTCATTGAAAGATATGAAAAGAACTTTCTTTCCCTCGGAGAGCTTCTCATTTACAATGGAGGAGACGAAAATCGTCTTTCCTGTTCCGGGTTCTCCAGCGATGAGTATCATCGAACCCTCTGGAAAATCCCCTCCGAGAACCCTATCAAAGAAAAATTTTAGAGACATACAATTACACTGTTATAACAACTTCTTAAAAAGCTTTATGATGAGGAGCATCAAATTAATATAGTGAGAATGTGAAGAAATTCTGAGGGTCCGTGGTCTAGCTGGTTATGACGCCGCCCTCACACGGCGGAGGTCTCCGGTTCGAATCCGGACGGACCCATTCAACTCTTTGCTTCATGCTCTCAACCGAAGGATTCCGGAGATCACCCAAAAAGTGACACCAGATTTTTAAAGGGTGAGGAGAGGTTTTTCAGGTTGTTGAACTCTCCTCGTCCTCGTAAAGTTCCTTTGAAATGTTTATTTTCTCGTCAAAACCCTTCGAATTTCTCAGAGTCTGAATTCTGAACATGTAGCTTCTGTACCAGTTTCTTTTCGGATGAGATTTGAGCGGAGTCAGTTTCCATGCCTTTGTGTGCTCCATGTATCCCCAGTTCACATACTCGTTGAAGTCCTTTATCACATCCGTGATCACAACATTGAACTCATTGAGCAGAATCTTCTGGAGCTCCCTCCACTTATCGAGAGAGCTCTCAATTCTCGTCAGACCAAAATATCCCGCACATCCCGGGCCTCTGAGAGACGAGATTCCTCTTCCCACGAAACATCTTATCGCATCCGGGGTCTCGGGAGGATCTGTTATGAATGTGGAGAATTTCCCCTTTGCATAATCCGGAAGAGGTTCTCTGAGATCAAAAACAAAGATATCTATTTTCTCAAATCCTATCTGCGACGCCGCATCCTCAATGAAACTGATCAGCCTTTCATCTATATCAAGCACCGCAATTCTTCTGGGAAGACCTGTGAGCATCAGGGCAATGCTTATCAGATCATCATCTCCGAGAACAAAAACATCCTTTCCTTTGAGATCTCCTCTCGAAAGCATCAGTGCAACTCTTGAAATAACGGTTTCCGGAGTCACAAAGGCCTGATCAAACTCGTGCTTTGGCTCGGGTCTTCCCGAAGTTAGAGAGATGAAGTCCCTGAGAATTTCCTTAAAGCTCTCAATACTGAGACCCCTTCCACCGCAGCACTCGCATAACAGCCTCTCTGTTTTAGAAATTTGATATCTCTCCACGAGCTCGCGACCCTTTTCGGTTAGAGAGAGCTCCGCGGAGAAATCAACAAAGCCCATTTCATTGAGAACCTCAAGAATTGCCATAACAAGGGGAAGAGGTTCTTCACTCAGACTGACGAGTTCCCAGATGTCGGTGGTGCTCAGCAGAGCAGAGAGCACCCTCGCTATGCTTTCCTCATAAACAGGTATGCTGACCCTTTTTTCCACTTCCTTCACGATTTCCTCCATTCACTCACCTCCTCTGGAATGGCTGAGAAATCGATTTCAGGTTCTCCCGAAAAAATTTAAGTTTTTTTGGTAATGGCGGGAAAAGGTTAAGAATTCAGTTCTCGCTCCTCTCGTATATGACCTCTATCAGCTCCTTTGAATCATCAAAATCTTCAAGTTCCTCTCTGTTAACAACCGGATTGCCCTCTATATTCTTTGGAACCGAACAGGATGAGTCCAGGATGAATACAGAGTGAGCACATGCAATTTCCGAGAGACTTCTCAGCAATCTTGCTCTCCTCTTCAGAGCTTCAATTCTTCTGTGAACTGTAACGAGAAGTGTTGAGAGTTCATCTTTTGAGATCGTGTCGAATGGAGAGTGAAGTGTCGGGAGAACATCGAAACCGAGATTCTTCAACCTCTCAATCACGAGCTTCTCAATCTCATTCAGCTTCGCCTCTATGTTTTCATCGATCTCAACCGGTTTTCTGATGTTCAGGAAATCGATGCTCTTTATCAGCACAGCGCCAAGGAGTTCCTCAAGCTTCAAGGCATTGTCAATTGTCGCATCCATTCCCTCTTCATACTTGCTGATTGTTCTTCTGGATGTTCCCAGATAGGAGGCTATATCTCCGAGAGAGAGGCCCTCTTCGAGCCTCCTTCTTCTCAGAGCCTCTCCGTCAATCGAAACATAGAAACCTCCGGGAGAGGAATAGACAAGGGGAGGGGAGTCCTCAACAAGATAATCATAAAGTGTTTCGACACTCACCGATGGAATGTCATAGCGGTAATAAACCACACCTCTCTCAAGCGGTCTGAAACCAACCCTTTCTCCCACGATCACCGGAGATCCGCTCAGATAGGCCGCTATTCTCTTCATCTCCTCTGCAATCTCTCTGTTTATCCCATCGATATTTGAGAGGAGCTTGAGAAGGATTAAGAGTTCATCTCTCCTTGCTGCCAGATCAAAGCTTCTCGAACGATAGGAACAAATCTCGGAAACAGCAAATCCTGCTTCATGCAGAACTTCAAGTGTTCTCTCGATGAGCGAATTCTTCATACCAAGGATTAATTTAGTTTCAGTTCTTTTTAAATTTAATGAATGGGCATGTGGATAGGAATAGATGATACCGACTCAAGAAAGGGAATGTGCACAACCTATCTGCTTGCTGAGCTGATGGAAGAACTCAGTAAATTCAAAATTGCATCTCTTCCAAGGCTGATAAGGCTCAACCCGAATATCCCGTTCAAAACCAGAGGAAATGGAGCTGTTTCCATAGAGATTCTTGAGTGGGAGGAGGAGTGCAGAGAGATCGTCGTGAATGCAATTGAGGAGAGAGCCATGATGGAGGATGATGCAACCCATCCAGGAGTCGTCTTCATAGAAAATCCGGAGAATTACAGAGAGCTGTATCACAGAGCACTTCACGAAGTCCTCAGTGTTGAGGAAGTTGTCAGAGCTCTTGAGAAGAACGGAGATGAATTTGCGGGATGGAAGAAGAAAAGAGGGGTCATCGGAGCAGCCGCTGCGGTCGGTGCAGAGCTTCATGACTACACCTTTGAGCTTCTTGCATACAGATTTCCTGAGAGATGGGGCACGGAGAGATGCGTGGATGAGGAGAGCGTCTTCAGAGCAAATGAGCTGACCTTTCCGCACACCTGGGACAATGTTGATGAGGACGAGAGGAGAATTGTCATAGCTCCGAATTCTCCAGATCCTGTCCTTTTTGGAATAAGAGGTGACTCTCCCGCACACATCTTTCTTGCCTATCAGACGATCAGGAGCGAGGAGGTTTATAAAGAGGTCCTCTTCCTCACAAATCAGGGAACAGACGCTCACATAGAGAGAAAGATGCCTGAAAGAGAGTTTGGCTCGTATGCATTCACGGGAGAGGTTACCTCAGATCCATGGGAAATTTCAGGAGGCCATGTCTTCATAGAGGTGAGCGGAATAAAATGCGCTGCTTTTGAGCCAACGAAAAAGTTCAGAAATGTGATAAGGAAGTTGAGAAAGGGAGATGTTGTTGAGGTCTATGGAGGATACAAGAAAGGAACTCTCAATCTTGAGAAGATGAGAATCATAAAGCTCAGAGAGTTCGAGGAGGTGAATCCTGTCTGCGAGAAGTGCGGAAGGAGAATGGAATCAGCCGGAGCTGGAAAGGGTTTCAGATGCAGGAAGTGTGGAGAAAAGAAGATGGAGAGAGAGCTGGTGAGGGTGGAGAGGGAGATCTCCCCGGGATTCTATGAAGTGCCTCCTTCAGCAAGAAGACATCTTGCAATGCCTCTGGCAAGAATTCTCAGGAGAGAAGTTTCTGAACGGGAAGCTTCCCGCTCTCCTTGACGGTATTGAGAACAACGAATGTCTCCGTTCTCTGAATTCTTTCAATTTTCTGAAGAGATTTTATGAACCTGTCAAGATCCTCGGTATCTCTGAATTTTCCGATGAGGATAATGTCAAAATTTCCGGTGACGTCATAAACTCCGAGAACGTTTTCGTTCTCCGATATCTTCCTCTCAATTTCAACAAGAGATGGGCCTGTTGCAGAAATTCCGATGATTGCTGTTATTCCGAATCCGAGCTTTCTCGAATCAACCTCTGGAATGAAGCCCTTTATCACTCCCCTCTTCACCATCTCATTAACTCTGTTTATAACGGTATTCACGGAGACTCCGAGATTTTCAGCAATCTTTCTGAATGACATCCTTCCATCCTTCATGAGGAGTTCAAGAATTCTGAGATCCATTTCGTCAACCATCTCTCCAATCTCATCTCTCGGAATATATAAACATTCGCACCCCATTTATTAAAACGAGAGTGACAATATTTGTGAAAGAGTTAAACCGTTTGATCAAATGCATCAATCCGTGATTGTTTCTTCATTCCTTCTTATAATAGAAATCCATAATTCCCGGTTTTTTTCTCTCGCTTATTATCCTTTCCGCCATCTCACAGTGAGCTTTCACGATATCGCTTCTCGTTAAAATCCCGATTATTCTGTCCCTGTCTTTCCTGTCGGTAACTATGAGTCTTCCGATCCCATATTTCACCATCTTCCTGAGAGCATCTTCGAGAGATTCCTCTGGATGCACCGTAATAACATTCCTGCTCATGATATCTCTGACCTTCACGCTCGAAAGTCTGTCTTCTGGAATTCTCTCCACATCCGAAACAGTGATGACTCCAACAACCCTTCCGTTCTCATCGACAACCGGATAGCCGTGATGACCTGTTTCTTCAAATAGCTCCAGAACCCTCGCGCATGAGTCCTCGGGAGAGAGAGTTATGACATCGGGATTGAATGCACTTTTCACGTCCACAAATTCGAGAATGTCTATTGCGAGCTCCCTTCTGTGAACCGGAGATTCCGCTCTGTTCTTCACCTGACTCGGATAGATCGTGACATCCTTCGTGAGAGCATATGTTATTGAGACGGAGGTCATGAGCGGAACGAGAACATCAAAATTCCCGCACATCTGAGCTATCATGACGATTGCGGTCAGAGGGACATTTGCAATTCCGGTCAGAAATGCACCCATTCCCACAACCGCAAATGCACTTTCCGAACCGGAGAATTCCGGGAAGACTGAACCGAAAAGCTCTGCTGTGAGAGCTCCCAGCATTCCTCCGATGAAGATCGAGGGTGCGAAGACTCCTCCACTGCCTCCAGAACCAACTGTGAAGGAAGTGGCAAACATCTTCATGAAAATCAGGACAACGAGGAGAAGAATGTCGAGATTGCCGTTTATGGCTTCCTGTACCCATCCGTATCCCATTCCCATGACCTGAGGATATGAGAGAACTATGGGAATGAGGAAGATGGCCCCAAGCGCAGGTCTGAATCTCATTGAAACTCCCATATCTCCGAAAATCTCGTTTTTCGTGAATTCAAAAAGCCTTATGAAACATCTTGACAAAACTGCAGCCAGAACTCCGAGAACTGCAAATCCGATGAGGTGCTCCGGAGAGAAATAATAGCGGGGTGTTGAAAATATTGGAGTCCATCCAAATACAGATGCAAAGAGAGAATAGGAGACAATCGAGGAAATGAATGCAGGAATGATTGCCTCAACCTCCATGTCCTCGCGGTAGAGAACTTCGATGGCGAAGAGGGCACCTCCGAAAGGAGCCTTGAAGATGGCTCCCACTCCTCCCGCAACTCCGCAGATCAGGAGAGTCCTTCTCTCCTCCTCACTCAGCCTCAGAAGATTTGAGAGATATATGCCTATGGCCGCACCTATGTTTGCGGTTGGTCCCTCTCTGCCAGCACTCCCACCGGAACCGACTGTGAAGCACGGGAGGATTATTCTCGCGAAAATCTCTCTCAGAGATGCGGTTCTCCTTCGCGTGTGAAATGCCCTTATCACAACATCTGTCTCCGAGCTCGATGCCTCCGGAGCAAGATAATGAATTGTCAGTCCTGTCAGAAGCGCTCCTATAACAGGTGCAGCAGCATACTGATAGGGTATGTGGGATATCTCCGGAAGATGAGAGTGAATGTGAAATAAAGAGGTCTCTCCTCCGGAAGATGGTATCTCGAGACCTCCGAAATAGAGGAGAAAGATCTGTGTGAAGAGATCGAGAAGGGTGTAGAGGAGAATTGCAGCTGAACCTGAAAGAAGACCGACCACGATGCTGAGAATGAACATCTTTTCAATTCTTATGAAGGGAAGATCGTATTCCACTATCTTCCAGAGAAGTTTTTTGAGTCTCATTTTAGGCTTCGATCACCTCCAGAGAGCTCTTTTCCCTCATCACAAACGATGCAAGATAGATGAACGGTGTGTCGAGCGCAGCTATTAGGAGCTTCACAAGATACTGCCCGAATATCATGTTCAGGAGAACTGCTGAGGGAAGTCCGTAGAATGCAATCGTTATGAAGATTGCCGTGTCAAGAAGCTGAGATACCATCGTTGATGCATTATTTCTGAGCCAGAGATGTTTACCCTCTGTTTTCTTTTTCCAGAAATGAAAGGCTATGACATCATGATGCTGCGAGACCACAAATGCTATCAGAGACGCAGCAATGACTCTCGGAGCAAAGCTGAAAACTGAGTTAAATGAGCTTAGTGCATCACTGCTCATCAGTGGTGCGGGAGGCCAGGAGAGAGCAATGAAGATGATGGCAACCATGAGGACATTTGCAAGAATGGCTGAATGAACCGCCTTGAGAGCGGTTTTCTTACCGTAAAACTCGCTGAGGATGTCTGTTATCAGAAAGGTTGTTGAATATGCTATTACCGCGGAGGGAACGATGAACGGACCGAAAGTGACGAGTTTGAATGCTATGATGTTTGAGAGGACCGTGAGGGATGCGAAAACCCCTATCAGAATTTCCGCTCCATATTCTCTGGCGATATAGGAGCATACTACAACAGATGACAGGACGAGAATTATCCAGAATACAACCTCAATCACTCTCTCACCTCTCGAATTCTCATTATCATTCGTTATTAAACTCTTCTGGAGGCTTCTGGAAGGGAACGAGAGGAGTTAAGTAGATATAATATTAAAAACTTTGTGACTTTTGAAGAGGGGTGATTCTATGGAGAAATACGGAGCCTTCGCTCAGCTCAAAAAGGAGGTTATAGACTCAGGTATCTGCTGCAGAGATGGAGCATGTGCAGCATTCTGTCCAACCGGAGCGATTAAGTTTGAGGGAGGTCTTCCAACACTCGGAAAGCCGAGTGGAGATGGAGTCGAGGGAAGATGCATTCAGTGCGGACTCTGCTACAACATATGTCCGAGAACAGGCGCATATGAGGATGAGGTGAAGAAGAGATATCTGGATGGAGATGAAACCATAGGAAAATATCTCGGAATTCACGTCTGCGAGGCTGCGGATGAGGAGATAAAGAAGAGAGCTCAGGACGGAGGAGTTGTCACAGCACTTCTGAAATATGCCATGGACAAAAACCTCATTCACGGTGCAGTGGTTGCAAAGAGGGATGAGAAATGGAAGTCCTACCCTGCCCTCGCAATGAGCTCTGAGGAAATTCTCGAATCTGCGGGAACAAAGTACACGGTTACCTCAAACTACCTCGTTCTGACTCCGTTCAAAGAGGTCCTGAAGAAATTTGAGGAGAGAGAGGTTCCGGAAAGCTGGGTCAAGCTTGCTTTTGTCGGAACACCGTGCCAGATTCTTCCGCTGAGAAAAGCAGAGGCCATAGTCAGCGGAGCAAAGATAAGGCCTTCGAACCTCATAAGCTTCACAATCGGGCTTTTCTGCATGGAGAATTTCAACTATGAGAAGCTGATTGAAGAGAAAGTGGTCAGAGAGCTTGGAATCTCTACGGAGAGTGTGAAGAAGTTTGACATAAAGAAGGGTAACTTCAGAATTTTCCTCAACGGAGAGGTTAAGGAGATTCCTCTCAGCGAGCTGAATGAGTACATCGCTGGAGGCTGCAAGGTCTGCACAGACTTCGCAAGCAATTTCGCCGACATCTCGGTTGGAAGCGTTGGAGCTCCTGAAGGAAAATCAACGGTGATAGTGAGAACCGAGAAAGGCATGCAGATCTATCTCGGAGCTCTGAGAGAGGGATACATCAGAGAGCTTCCTGAAGCTCCGAAGATAAAGGCGATTAAAAAGCTTGCGAAGCTGAAGATGAAGAAACATTAATCGAAGAGGACCTCTCCACCTTCGGAGATGTAAACGTGGAGGGGTTCTCTGAGCACCCTTTTTTCTATTTTTTCCGGAACTGATTTCTTTATGTGCTCTATGAGTTCTAAAAAGCTGTATTTCACTTTCACATCACTCTCATTTGCCTTTTCGAAAATGATCTGAGGAATGTCCATCAGATCAGTTCCGGAGGGGATCTCAATTTCAGCTCTGGAATTTATCTTCTTCCAAATTTCAATGGTCTTGAGAGCTCTTTCAATGTTCCTTCTTGCCCTCTTCTCTATTATGCAGACATTTGCCCTTGTTGTTTTCAGAATCTCGGCAATCTCCTTCTGAGAGAGACCTCTCATCCTCAACCTCAGAACCTCTATCTGCTCATCTGTCAGAAAGGGGCGAACCATCATTACTGAATTTCTCTCTTCAGATAAATAATATCTCCGCGATCCTGCATTCGCGAGATGAGGGTCTCACGAGTTACCCCTAAAATTTTATTAGCTGTGCGAAGAACATTCTAAAGGTGATAGAGTGACGCTGCCTGAAAAGTTTAAATGCACCGTAACGAACTGGGATTTCATCTATTCCCTCTGCAGAGAGCTCTCAAAGAAAATCAAGCGCTCGGGATATCAGCCCGAGATGATAGTGGCTCTAGCCCGAGGAGGATGGTTTGCTGGAAGAGTTCTCTGCGATTTTCTGAATCTGGATGATCTCACAAGTCTCAAAGTTGAGCACTATGTGGGAACCGCCGCAGCAACCGGAAAACCGGAGATAAGATATCCTCTTCACGACGAGGCTGTGAGAGGCAAGAAGATTCTGATTGTGGATGACATAGCAGACACGGGTAAGAGTCTGAGATTTGCAAGAGAGCATGTGATGAGGAGTGATCCGGAAGAGGTTAAGACCGCTTCTCTTCAGATTCTCCCAACCTCGGAGTTCACACCGGATTACTATGCTCAGAGGCTCGATGAATGGACATGGGTGATATATCCCTGGAACTTCCTCGAAGACATGTGCGACATTATATCGAGGATGATGAGGAGAGAGGAGAGAGTCTGGACTCTTGAAGATATTTACGAGGGGTTGAGGGAGAATTATTACATTGAGCGGATTGCTCTTGAGATTGCCCAGCCGGGAAGACTTCCGGAAGTTATGGAGGAACTTGAGTGGAGAGGTGTTGTTGAGAGGGAGGGTGAAGGATGGAGGATCAAAAAGCAGAAATAGGAATTATTGGAGGCACTGGCGTATACGATCCTGAGGCCATGGAGAACATAAGAGAGGTGGAAATTGAGACTCCTTTTGGAAAGCCATCCGACAGGCTCATACTGGGTGAGATTTCTGGCAGAACGGTTGCGTTTTTACCGAGGCATGGAAGGGGCCATCTGTATTCTCCGACGAAGGTGAATTACAGAGCAAACATCTATGCGATGAAGAAGCTTGGTGTTAGCGCAATAATTTCGGTTGCTGCTGTGGGAAGTCTGAAGGAGGAAATAAAGCCCCTTGACATCGTTCTTCCCGATCAGATTTACGACAGAACAAAGCACAGAGTCGAAACGTTCTTCGAGGACATCGTTGTTCACATTGGAATTGCGGATCCGTTCTGCAGAAATCTGATTGAGCAGATTGCGAAGATTGGGGGAGAGGAATTCAGGATAAGAAAAGGAGGAACTTATGTCTGTATCGAGGGCCCGCAGTTCTCAACCCGTGCTGAATCAATGGTTTACAGATCCCTCGGGTTTGACATAATAGGAATGACTGCTGTTCCGGAGGCAAAGCTTGCCAGAGAGGCTGAAATCTGCTATGCAACAATTGCAACGGTAACCGATTATGATGTGTGGTATGATGAAGAGGTGAGCGCAGAGATGGTCATTGAAAATGCGAAAAAGAATGAGGAGAATGTTAAGAGGCTTCTCAGGAAGGTGATACCCGAGCTGGAGCTCTCTGATTGCGAGTGCAGACATGCTCTCAGAAATGCCATCACAACCTCAAAAGATAAAATAGGGGATGAGGTGAGAAAGAAGCTGGGAATATTCATAGAGAAATACATCTGAAAACGGGGAATATGATGAACCTGAGCAACGAGGAGGATGTGTTTTCAATCCTGATAGAATCGGAGGGAATTTCCCTCCTCTGCACTCCGGGGAAGATTGAGATGTCAATTGAGAGGAGTGCAAGAGATGACCTCATCGAGCATGCGATAATGAGCATTGCTTCTGTGGATTCCTCTGTTTCAATGGAGCTCGAGATTTACTGCGATTATGATGAAATTGAGCATCATGCCGGAAAGGGATACAAAATAATGGCTTATAAGAGAGTTGACGAAAAATACAGGGTGAGCTACAGCATACCTTTCTCGAAGGATGAGGCGCTGAGAAATCTCATAAGAGATGTGT
>JACIWD010000123.1 GCA_014361165.1 Candidatus Mnemosynella bozhongmuii | reverse complement strand
CTCTATGCAGCAGTTATCAACTTCATGGCAATGGTTCTGATGGCACTTCTCGTCAGGGAGTGAGGCAACAAAACATTAAGACGTTTGAGGAGACAGAGGCAAGTAATGTTAGAGATTGAGTCTTTCGAAAGATGTATATAAGGTAAATGAGAGGTAGAGGGTATGAACAAGCAGGAAATACTCAGGATTCTTGAGAAAATTTACGATCCAGAGCATCCGGTGTCTGTTGTGGAGATGGGTATTGTTGGAGAGGATGACATAGAGATTGGCGATAAAGTGAAGGTTAGATTCAAGCCCACGAGCCCCTTCTGCCCGATGGGAGCTCTCATAGGTGTTGTTATAAAATACGGACTTGAAAAGGCTCTGAATCAGGAAGTGGATGTTGAGGTTAAACCCGGAACTCATGTTAATGAATCAATGGTGAATTCGATGATGAAGGACAGAAAGAGATATGAGGAGATAATTAACAGATTAATATCCTCGGGGCAGATTGAGAAATTCGTGAAATTATGAGAGGGAGGTTCGCCACACATGCCGCAATCTGTTGTCAATATCGGACTCGTTGGTCATGTTGACCATGGAAAAACGACTCTTGTGAAGGCTCTATCCGGTGTCTGGACCGATCAGCACAGTGAGGAGATAAAAAGAGGAATCTCAATAAGGCTTGGCTACGCCGACACAACCTTCAGAATCTGTCCGAACTGTCCGGATCCTCAGAGATACACCGTTAAGGAGATCTGCCCTCACTGCGGAAGCAAAACTGAGGAGCTCAGAAGGGTTTCCTTTGTTGATTCTCCCGGTCACGAGACCCTGATGGCAACGATGCTTAGCGGAGCTGCGCTGATGGATGGCGCAATTCTCGTGATTGCCGCAACTGAGCCCTGTCCCCAGCCACAGACAAAGGAGCATCTCATGGCTCTCGAGATAATAGGTGTCAAAAACATTGTGATTGCGCAGAACAAGATTGACATAGTCACAAAAGAGGAGGCAATAGAGCATTACAGACAGATAAAAGAGTTTGTGAAGGGAACCATAGCGGAGAATGCTCCAATAGTCCCGATTTCTGCACAGCAGGAGCTGAACATAGATATCCTGATTAAGGCCATAGAGGAGACAATTCCAACTCCGAAGAGAGACCCGACAAAGCCACCTCTGATGTATGTTGCGAGATCTTTCGATGTGAATAAACCCGGAACAAGGCCGGAGGAGCTAAAAGGTGGAGTTGTTGGTGGCTCTCTGATGCAGGGAAGATTGAGAGAGGGAGATGAGATCGAGCTCAGACCCGGAAGGAGGGTTGAGGCTGAAAATCGCGTTAGCTGGGTTCCAATAAGGACAAAGATTTCAAGCCTGATGGCAGGAGGAGAGAGAGTTAAAGAGGTTTATCCCGGAGGTCTCATAGGGGTGGCAACAACCCTGGATCCCGCGATGACAAAGAGCGATGCAATGGTCGGTCAGATAGTCGGCTATCCCGAGAGCATGCCACCCGTGTGGAATACCATAGGCATGGAGGTCCAGCTTCTCGAAAGGGTTGTCGGAACAGCAGAGGAGAGAGAGGTTGAAAAGCTGAAAAAGGGAGAGATGCTCATGATAACCGTCGGAACAGCAACCACAGTCGGAGTGGTGCAGAACGTGAAGAAGGATTACGCAGAAGTTGAACTCAGGAGACCCATATGCGCTCTACCCGGAGCAAGAGCTGCAATAAGCAGGAGAATCGGGTCAAGATGGAGACTGATAGGAGTAGGAGAACTAAAAGGGTAAAAAAGGTCATTCTCGATACGAGCATCCTCATGGATGTGAACGAGTTCAAAGTGGACATCATATCCCTTCTTGGAGATATGGGATTCACTGAACTTCTCGTTCCGGAATCTGTTGTTAAAGAACTTGAGAGGATGAGAGATGATGTGAACGCAAGGGTTGCTCTGATGCTTCTCGACAGATTGAAGATTGTTCCATCCGAGGGATATGCGGATGATGCCATAATGGAGCTTGCGAGAAGAGAGAGAGCCTCTGTGTGCACGGTTGACAGAGAGCTCATGGAAAAATTAAAAAAAGAGAAGATAAATGTTATATACCTGCGTCAGAGAAAACGGCTTGAGAGTTGTTGAG
>JACIWD010000122.1 GCA_014361165.1 Candidatus Mnemosynella bozhongmuii | reverse complement strand
CCACAGGCCTCGTCGTCTAAAACTAAACCGAGCGGGGAAATCTCTTGCCAAGCGGCCGGAGGATAGGCCACCGCGACAGTCCGCACCTCCCCGCAGAGCTCCGCGGCCGGAGGAAGGAGATGGCAAGGCTTCAGGGCGCCCATGGCCAGGGTGAGATGGGCCCGCACCGCCGGGCCCGGAATTTTTCCGGTGTCCGCGGAAAGCCCGGAGGGAAGGTCGATGGCCACTACCAGCCCGGGGAAGTCTGCCAAAAGCTCGATGGCCGCGCGGGCCAAGCCTTTTGCCGGCCCTGAAGTTCCCACGCCAAGGATTCCGTCCAGGACGATCTCCGCCCAGGAGAAAAATTCCGACAACGCGGAAAGCTCGGTTTCACTTTCCACTACCTGGACTCGGTCAGGAAAGGAGGCGCAGAAGGCGCGGTATTCCTCGGCGGCCGGGCCCACAGGGTCCCCCAACACCACCGCCCGCACCTCCGCTCCCCAAAGGCCCAAATAGCGGAGGGCGCAAAGGGCATCACCACCGTTTCCGCCTTTTCCGCAAAGGCCTAGGATCTTTCGGCCGCGCACGTCCGAAAGCCATCTTCTTATCTCCTCGGCGGCCCCGCGACCCGCGGATTCCATAAGAAGCAGGGAGGAAACGCCCAACTCCTCGGCCTTTTTGTCGAGCGCACGAATATCCTTCCCGGAAAGAACCGGAAGCATGGCCCTCATTGTAGACCAGACTGAGCGGCGTGCCAAATCTCCAGCACTTTTTCGCCCACTTCCTCCACGGTTTTTCCCGTTACGTCGAGCCAAGTCACGTCTTTTTCCGCGCGGAAAAACGCGAGCTGACGGCGGGCGTAGTCCTTGGTGTGCCGAATTATGAGACGCTTGGCCTCGGAAAGATCGTATTCTCCCCGAAAATAGCCGAAAAGCTCGCGGTACCCGATGGTGCGGAGGATGGGCGCATCCTCGGGAAGTTTCATCTCAAAAATGCGGCGGGCCTCCTCCACGAGCCCTTCCCGGAACATGCGTTCCACCCGTTCCTCAATGCGGCGGTACAGTTCCT
>JACIWD010000121.1 GCA_014361165.1 Candidatus Mnemosynella bozhongmuii | reverse complement strand
GGTAATAGCCAAAGAGGAAGGAGAAGACGAGTCCGCCAACCGCCACCGCACCTGCACTCTTGCCATACCTGACAAACTTTCGGACATCAGTCTCAACTCCTGCAACGAAGAGGAGAATTATGACTGCGATCATTGACATTACTTCAAGAAGACTGAAATGGGTTCCGTTGAAGCTGATTTCTCCGAAATTGAGGAGTATTGGATCATTTATGAGGCTTCCGAGTGCATAGGGTCCAATTATTATTCCGGCAATCAGTTCTCCGAGAACCGGTGGCTGCCTAAGATATTTGTTTGTCAGATCTCCCGCAATTCTTGCAACAATCAGAAGAATGGCAATGTTCAGAATAAACTTGCTGATTATCAGGGTTGCGGAATCCCCCGACACATTAACACCCTTTTCCTACTTTCTTCAATCATCCAATATAAAGATGGCACCTGCCGAGCTCATGATTTCCTCTCCTCCTTATAAATTTCTCGATTTTTAATCATGCTAAATCAGAGTCGTGAATTCTGAAGCCGGGTGAAAGAACCCTGAGAAGAATTTTGAGAGTCTCTCCGCAATCTCTTCAGGAGAGATCTCGACAAACTCCTCTCTTTCCTCTTCCGGAAATTTTGAATATACCTCGTATTTTGGCAGAGTTTTCAGAGCACTTCTTGTAAATCTCACATCGAGAAGAATTCTGACTCCATAGTCCTCAGGAGACCTCACAACCCTTCCCATGCACTGTCTTATCCTCCTTATCGTCGGAGTTTGTATTGCATATTCAAATCCATTTCCAAATCTCATATCATAGGCTCTCTTTACTGCCATTATTCTCTCGCTGAGGGAGGGATACCCAACCCCAACTATAACAACTGTTCTTGCCCTCTCATCCCTGTAGTCAACTCCCTCGGAAAGAGTTCCCCACAAATATGAGAAGAGGACTGCCTTTTTTCCCTTCTCCCCGAGCTCAAAAAATCTTCTCCTTACCTCTTCTGAAGATTCGCCCACTCTGTCAAGAAGCTTGTTCTCAACATCCATCATCCTGTAGTATTTCTCTGCTTCCTGATAATTCGGAAAGAATATGAGAACATTTCCCGCGGAGAAGCGAATGATGTCCCTGAGAACTGATTTCAGAAGCCTTGCAGTTCTCTCGTCCTCCCTTCTCTTCTGGAACAGCGGAGGAAACCTCACAGAAAGAGTCAGTCTCCTCTCCTTCGGGAAGGGAGACGGAGAGACAATTTCAAGCGTCTCCCTCTCTATTCCGAGAACCTCTTTGAGAACATCAAAAGGCCTGAGAGTTGCCGACATCAGGATTGAGGAGAAGAGAGAATCGAAAAGAGGTTTCACAACATCTCTCGGAATGCATGAAAAGATCTCAAGCGTGTATTCTCTGTTCTCTTTCAGATTGATGAAAATCGCATATGATGGGTTTCTGAAAACCTCAAAATATCTGAGCATGAATTCGGAGAGAGCTCCGAGATTTTCGCTGAATTCAAACGAGATTTCGTAAAGCTCCTCGAAGAATTCAGCCGGATTTTCATGAATCTCTCTCAGCTTTTCGAAAATTTCATTACCGCTTAAAAGAATTTCTCCAGCAGCCTCCTCTCCCCTCAAATCCACCCATCTCTCTTCAAGAGTCTTCTCATCAATAATCTCCTCTAAAAAGATTTCAAACTTCCTCAAAAACTCAGCATAATCCTCTCTTCCGCTCTCCCTCAGCTCCTCTATCGCTCTTTTCAGAATGCTGCTGTGAAGAAAAACCGATCCGTGCTCTCTTGAGGCACTCTCAAGATTGTGAGCCTCATCAAAGATTATGATGAGGTCCTCCGGAGTGCATGACAGCCAGTTCAGGACTCTTGTGAAGATTTCGAGATCGATAACATGATGGTAGTTGCAGAGAAGCAAATCTGAAGTTTCCATGCATCTCTTAAGAAGTTCGTATGCACAGCATTCCCTTTCCTTCTCGGAGATCTCTTCGGGATATCTCACATCTGAAAAATACCATTCCTCAAACTCCGAAATTTTTCTCTCAGTGCTCCGGAGATATCTCTCACAAAAAAGGTTTCCCTCGCCCTTCCTCATTTTCTCGCACTCTTCATAACTCCTGTTTTCAGGACAGAGGTGAGTTTTCCCTTTCAGAACGGTTACCCTGAGGTCTTTAACTCTTTTTTTAATCTCTCTGAGTTCTTCAACAAACTGATTCATCTGCTGATGAACGTTTGTTGCAACTATGACTTTTTTGTTTAGTTCTCTTGCAACAGAGAGGGCTGAGGCAAGAGAGATGAGAGTCTTTCCCGTTCCGCATGCTCCCTCAAAGAGAACTATTTTCCCCTCTCTCAGCGCCCCCTCTATTCTCTCCATCAAAACCTTCTGATGTTCATAAGGTGTTTTCGGAAAGTATTTCATTATCTCTCCCACGAACACACCCTTTATATTTCCAGTAAGAAAAACCTTCTTTCATGCCAGAAGTTCGGTGTAAAAAATGCGGTTCCAGGAACGTGGAGGAGAAGAGGGAAATTGAGCTCAAAATGTGCTGCAAAACTGTGAGCATAGGAGGAAGGTTCCTGCTCTGTGGTGATTGCGGTTACTGGTGGGAGGATGATTCATCCTGAGAAGAAGGGTATAAGAGCTCTCGGTATTGCAGAAAGCTTCAAGAGAGGTTATCCTCTGTCAGCCCTCGCAGGAGTTGTGATGAGGGCGGACTGGAAAATTGATGGCTTCGCATGTTCTGTTGCAACAGTGGGAGGAATAGATGCAACAGATGCGGTTCTCAAGATCTTCAGAAATTTGGACAGAAGCGACATAAACGTGATTCTCCTGAATGGATGCGTCATATCTTTCTTCAACATAATTGACATCGAGAGAGTTCATCTCGAAACATCCCTTCCCGTGATCTGCGTCACATACGAGGAATCCGAAGGGCTTGAGAAGTATCTCTCCGAGTATTTTCCCGGAGATCAATCAAGAATCGAAGCCTACAGAAGGCTTGGAGAAAGGGAGAAAATTGAGATTGATGGCACGGAACTTTATATCCGGGCTGAGGGAATATCAGATGCTGATGCAAAAAGAGTGCTTGCAAAGTTTACTCCTTCCGGTGCCATTCCGGAACCGCTGAGAGTTGCAAGAATAATTGCCCGGGGAATTATGAGGATGCTTCATGAAACCGGAAATCAAAGTTTATATAGTGGTCGAGAATAAAATAACTGCGGGTGCGCCGATGGTGTAGGGGTTATCACCGGGCCTTGCCAAGGCTCAGACCCGGGTTCGAATCCCGGTCGGCGCATCAAATCCCTTTTCTATGCCTTCCAAAAATTACAGCGTCTTTGAAAAAACCTGAGCACGAGCTCATCAAAAGCGCGGAAAATCTTTTTTAATCTTCCCAACCTACTGATGAGTGAAAAACTCAAAACCCGGTGAGTTGAATGAAGATTTTGCACGAGTTTGTTCCAACAAGAAAATTTCTGAATCTTGCGGAAGAGACGAAGAACCTCGTGGATGGATGGAACATAACTGATAGCGCTTCAGGAATTCCTGCACCCAGCGGGACTGCCGTGGGATGCGTTTTAAAGACGAAATACCCTGAGAAAACCGTGCTCCCTGTTTTCATTCTGCACTACAAAAGTGCGGTGGAAGCCGGAGCTCTGGCTTTAGCGGCTTCTGCAGTTGGAGTGGATGGGCTTGTGGTCGATGGCCCGATGTTCAGATTCAAACCCTATTCCGAGAGACTTGAGCAGCTATGGGGAGATAAACCAGCCTATGGTGATGCTCTGGCTCAGTTCAAAAGCCCTGAGGAGGGAAGAGACTTTCTGAGGGAGATCACGAAATCAAATATAAAAATTGGGGGGCTTGTGACTGCGAAAAGACCCTTAGAGGACTGCATTGCAAAGGCAAGAGACAGCTGGGATTTTATATTTTTTATGAGGCTGGAAGAAACGAGCTTCTCAAAGCTCGAAGAGGTTGCAAAGGTTTGCAGGGAACTTGGGAAGCAAATATACACATATTTCCTGATAGAGACCGAGAAGAACAGAGAGACTTTGAAAAAGATTGGGTGGTCACCAACGACAACGATGGATGGGGTGGAGGAATTTGCAGAGAGGCTTGAGGGAGTTGTGGATGGAATAATAGCAACATGCGCAGGCGATGCAAAGGGAGATCTCGAGCTGCTGGAGAAACTTCAGCCATTCAGAAGTTAAATCTTCAACAAAAAAGTTTATTGGGTGAGATTCTCATATTTAAGAAATGCAGCCCTCACTGCTCCGAACAATGAAGGCTTTGGCCGAGTTGTGAAGAGCGGTTCCCTGACGCGGGTTTTAGAGCTCAGAATTCCTGAGGTTTCAGAAGGAAGGTGAAAAGATTGAGGAAGCTCAAGCACCTCACCTTCTCCGGAAAGTTCGCCGAGGAAATACTGAAAGGAAGAAAGAGAGCAACAGTAAGGAAGAAAGTGAACCTAAAACCCGGAGATACCGTCTTTGTGCATTCGGGAGGAAAAATCATAGGGACCGCGAGAATAATCTCTGTTGAGAAAAAGAGAGTTGAGGAGCTTACAGATGAAGATGCAAAGCTTGATGGATTTGAGAGCAGAGAGGAGATGATGAGAGAGCTTGAGAGACTGGGATACAGAGGAGAGGTCTATCTCGTGAGATTTGAGTTTGAAGCGATGAGCGAGAGAGACCCGTATGAGCTCCATTATGGTAATAAAGACCTCAGAGAGATTGCCCGGGAAGCTCTCGAAAAGCTTGAACTGAGAGATGAGGAGAGGAGAATTATCGAGATTTTTCTGAGATCCGGGAGCATAAGAAGGGCTGCAATGAGGCTCGGAGGACTGGAAAAGAGGAGAAAAATAAGGGATGTTCTGAGAAGATGCGGTGAGATGCTTCAGAGACTACCGGAGTCTGCCAAGAGGGAAGACATATAGAGGAGAGCCCTTCGTTCCTATGATTTCGGCAACCTCATGATCGTGAAATGCTCCTATTGCAACAGTTCCGAGATTCATGGCAGTTGCCTGAAGATAGATGTTCTGACCTATGTGACCCGCTTCCATGTGAACATATCTGATTCCTCTTTCACCGTAGTATCTTGTGGTTCTCTCATAATGGGCAACGAGCACGAGATTTGCGGAGGCCTCTCCGACCCACCTCTGATTTAAACATGCTCTCTGAAGCTCTTTTGAAAAATCTCCCCTTCTGACCATTCTGATGGCATGTTCAAAAGGATCATAGTGATAGATTCCGGCTGCGAGTTCTTCAACTTCTCGAACAGCAGCGAAAATCTCGAATGGATAGGTTGCTCCCGCACTCGGAGATGTTCTCCTTCCTCCCTCCTTCACACCCTGAGCAGACCAGAGAATCTGAGAGAGCTCCCTGAGACTCAGAGGTTCATCAGAATACTCTCTGATGCTTCTTCTCCTCATAAGAGCTGTCTCCACACTCATCAACCCGCTGACTTCAGGTTCTGGAAGAAGAATTCTATCCAGCGGCATCCAGATCTGTAATTCGACTTCAGGCTATAAAAATTTGAAGCGATTCTGAAAACCCCGGCAATTCAGATACTTGAAACGCTTTGGATGTGAGAGAACTTAGAAAGATTAATCTGAGAGGGAGGACAAACTAAGATGGGTGCCCGGAATGAGTGAGAGAACTCTATATTACGCGGGATGCATGGCTTCCTACAGAGTTCCCTCAATAGCAAGAGCAACGGCAAAAATACTGGAACTGGGAGGAATTGACTTCGAGGTGCTTGGAGAGAGGGAGAAGTGTTGCGGATCTGTTCTTCTCAGAACGGGTCAGAGGGATGCCTTTGAAAGAGCTGCAAGAGAGAATGCAGAAATTCTGGGGAAATATGATAGAATTATCACAACCTGTGCGGGATGTTACAGAACCTTCAAATTCGACTATCCGGAAGTTCTCGAAATGAATGCCGAGATACTTCACACCACAGAGATTGTTGCGGAGCTTCTCAAAAAAGGGGAGCTGAAAATATCTCCGATGAGGGCAAGAATCATGTATCACGATCCCTGCCATCTTGGAAGGCACTCAGGAATTTACGAACCCCCGAGAGAGATAATTTCCATGATTCCTGAAGCAGAGCTCGTTGAATTTGAGAGAAACAGAGAGGATTCCCTTTGCTGCGGAGCAGGAGCAGGAGTCAGGTCAGCCTTTCCTGAGCTTTCAAAAAGAATTGCCTCCCATAAGATCAGGGAAGCCGAAGATAAGAGAGTGGATCTGATCGTATCTGCATGTCCATTCTGCGAATACAACCTCAGAGATGCTTCTGAAAAAATCAGAGTGATGGACATTCTTGAGCTCGTCTCAGAGCTCATGGAGGTGGAGAGATGAGCTGGAATGCAGAGGAATCAAAGAAGAGCTACGAGAGGCTTCTTGAGAAGCTCAGGGTTGACAGGGGAGAGGAGGATAAAATAAGGAGCATTCTCCAGGCACTCAATCTCTTCAACAGCAGAAAGGACAGGGTTTTCAGAGAAGTGGAGGATCTGGAAGATCTGAGAGAGAGAATCAGAAAGGCGAAGAAGGAAGTTCTCGAAAATCTTGATTACTATATTGAGATGGCAGCAAAGAAAATGGAGGAGAATCTCTGCAAGGTTTATTTTGCGAAGGATTCTGAAGAGGCAAGAAAGATAGTGGAGGAGATTCTCGGAGACTCAAAACTCGTTGTAAAATCAAAGAGCAACGCATGCAGGGAGATTGGAATCGTTGAATATCTCGAATCCAGAGGTATAGAAGTTGTGGAGACCGATCTGGCTGACAGAGTGGTTCAGCTTCTCGGAGAAGAGGAATGTCATCCGGTTGTCCCTGCGATTCACATCTCAAAGGAGAGATGGGCAGAAGTGTTCTCAAGAGAGACGGGAAGAGAGGTTCCTCCGGATGCTCAGGCAATAACAGATGCCTCAAGAGAAGGGGTCAGAAGAGCCATTCTGAATGCTGACGCCGGAATCACGGGAGCCAATGCAATAGTTGCTGAAACAGGAACGATAATAACCGTTGAGAACGAGGGAAACATCTCGCTTGTCAGCAGAATTCCTCCAAAGCACATTGTGATAGCGGGAATAAACAAGATTGTTCCGACTCTCGAGGATGGTCTGAATGTTGCTGAGGCCACAACCCTTTTCGGAACAGGCCAGAGATTTGGAACCTATGTGAACTTCATAACAGGTCCTTCAAAAACCGTTGATGTTGGACTTGAGACAACAGTAGGATTGCACGGAGCTCAGGAGGTTCATGTGATTCTTCTTGACAACGGAAGGAGAAAGGCTCTTGAAGAAGGACTGGAAGAGATGCTCTACTGTTTGAACTGCGGCTCGTGTCTGGCTTCATGCCCTGTTTACATGACTCTCGGCGAGAAATACTCCTGCGGATACTTCGGAGGCATAGGAATGTCCTTCGGCTCATACATCTTCGGTGTCCGGAGAGCGTTCCTGGAGGGTCTGAACTTCTGCACTGACTGCGGTGCCTGTTCTGAGAAATGTCCGGCGAGAATCTCCTCTAACGAGATAGTCAGAGAGCTCAGGAGGAGGGCATGGGAGGAATTCGGGCTTCTGCTTCCGCCACACATGAGAATCAGAGAGAATATCCTGAGAACTGGAAATCCATTCGGAGAGCCTCCTGAAAAAAGAGGAGAGTGGATGAAAAGCTGAATCAGGGTACTTCCACATCTCTGAATCTCATGCTTGCCTGCTCACCGCCAACTCCCCAGTTTTCTTTCGGAATTTCGTGGATGATGACCTCAACCGCCTCTTTCGGAATTTCAAGCGATGCAAAGACTTCCGTAATCCCCTCTATCACCTTCCTCTTTGATTCATCGGAAAAACCCTTCCAGACATATATCTGAGCTACCGGCATGATTTTTTAATTTCTTTTACATCGATAAAAACCTGTTGAGTCTTCTCAAAAAACCCCCTTCCCGGTTATCTCAAACTCGCAGCTGAGACCCTCAGGTCTTGATCTGTGCTTCCTGAGCACCGCAATTCTTCTGTTCCCCTCTCTTCTCAGCTCGAGAATTACCTTTGATGCATGCTGGAGAAGGAGTCCTCCAACCGGAAGCAGCTCGTTTCTCTCGATATCTGCATAAACCTGATTTGTGACGATCACCGCAACATCATATTTTCTTGCGACTCCCATCAGAAAAGCAAGCTGCTGAGCGAGCTCCTTTCTTGCTCCAAGTTCGTCCTGAGCGAGCTCAAATCTGTAAAAGGATGTTATCGAATCAACGATGACAACTCCGGTATTATCGAGAACTCTGGGAAGCTCTCTCAAAGCAGATGTCTGCTGATTCAGATTTCTCGGCCTGTATATGAGGATGAGCTTTGAGACTCTCTCAAGATCGTCTCCTGCAATCTGAGAAATTCTCTCAGCAGAGAGTCCTTCCGTATCTATTATCACAGCTTTTTTCCCTCTTCTTGCACACTCAACAGCAGTCTGAATTGCTATGTTTGTCTTTCCCGTTCCGGGAGCTCCGTAAATCTGGGTTATGATACCGCTCTCAAATCCTCCTCCAAGAAGCTCGTCTATCCTCCTGCTCCCGGTTGAGAACTTCATCTCCTCTGCACCCGCTGATAGGCCAGTTCCTCAACAATTCTCATGACATCTTTAAGAGGGATTCCTGAGAGCTCATGGATTTTTCTGCAATCCTCATACTCGGGAGAGATGTTCAGGATGTTTCCCTCGGAATCTTCCGCAACCTTAACAGAGACTTCATGGGTTCTTCCCCCGATTTTCACCTCAATTCTCTCGATTCTCCTCAGAGCTATCAATCTGTGCTTCACGGGAATGATCCTTATTCCGAGAGTTCCTAGTTCAGAGACCATTTTTCTCGATACCTCTCCCGCACCCTCAGGGCCTGTGATGACCCTGACGAGATGACCGCTTCTCCCCTTCTTCATAAGAGCCGGAATGATTGAGACATCACGGGCCATCCCCGAGAGCATGAGTTCCTCTGCGAAGTGCCCGAGAATTTCGGGAGTTATGTCATCAACATTTGTTTCAAGAAGAACGATTTCATCTTCAACAAGAAGACTGTCAAGCTCTCCTGAAATGACTCTGAGAACATTCGGGACTTTGAGGTCTCTTGAGCCAGCCCCATAACCAATTGCTCTTGTTTTCATTGGAGGTATAAAATTTTCAGATTTTTCCACAAAATGAGCAAGAATTGCTGCTCCTGTGGGTGTTAAAAGCTCTTCCTCTACAGGTCCTCCTCTGAAGAGGAGGTTCGATTTTCTTAGAATCTCGAGAGTTGCGGGAGCGGGAACAGGATATTTTCCGTGATGAATTTCCACGAAACCTCCACCAGTCCTGATCGGGGTGCTTATGATTCTTTCCGGTGAGAGAGATTTTACT
>JACIWD010000120.1 GCA_014361165.1 Candidatus Mnemosynella bozhongmuii | reverse complement strand
TTCTTCACGTCTTCAAGCGCCTCCTCCAGGCTTTCAAACTTTCTGAACTCTCCTCTCATTGTTTTTCTTGCCGCTTCCCTCACAACCCAGACACCGAGTGGAGCCCAGTAGGAGGGACGAATCTCTCTGATTGCAACTATGCTTGCACATCTCCTCTCCCCTTCAAGATACTCAAGCACCGGAAGTCTCGCAGCGTAATATCCTCCGGAAAGACTGGAGTACTCCTTTTTCCCTCTCTCATCCTCTCTGTCCACTTCAACGACTGTCTCAGAAATCCAGTCTCTGGGCATCCAGATTTCCATGAGCTCGAAGTAAAATCTTCCGGGAAGAAGGATTATTTCGAAGTGATTCCCCATTGCCTCTCCTGAGAAGACTCTGATCTCGTTTATCTCCGGATATCTGCGTATCCTCTCTATGAGAAATCTTCCAAGTATATCATCTGTTGCGGTTATTGCCCATCTCGTTGGAACAAGCCTTCTTCTCTTTTCGGAACCGGCGACTCCGGAGGAGAGTATCTGCTCAATGTAGTAGTTTGAGAAGCCACTTTCATAAAGCTCCCTGACCCATATCTCTGCTTTCATGTTCTCTTCCAGAAGTTCATCAACCTTTTTCGGAATCTTCGGGTTATCGAGAACTCTCAGAACTCTGACCTCGCCCGCAACTCCAATGGGAGCAACAATATCATCGAAAATTTCCCTGACTCTCGGCTCTTTCTCGAATCTCATCTCCACCTCATTCGGTCTCGTGGACATCGCTATTTCCTGAATGCTCTCAACAACTCTGTCTCTCTCCCGGACATCTCTGAAAGTCCTTCCGTGAATCATGGAAATCCTGCTGCTCAGAAACTCGGGAATATCTGCGGAGATCCATTTTTCAGGTGTTTCGAGCATGATGTTCTCTTCCTGAACGCCGAGAGGTCCTACAGAAACCTTTGGATAACCGAATCTTCCAACGAAAATCGAGGGAGGCGTGATTGCGTCAACAGTCTTCTCAAGCCTTATTGTTCTGATTCTGGAGAAAGCCTCTTTAAAAGGACAGCTCTCTCTCCTGCACAGCTCTCTTCCCTTGCATCTGATGCAGTTAATCTCATTCCTCATCTCCCCACCTTCTGATCAGCGTGAAGGCAGCTGCCCATGCGGCTCTTTCGGCCTCACCCTCATCATCTCCCGCTCCGATGATAAGAACATCTCCATCTTCAGCATCAATTTCTCTCAGAAGGCCAGAATCTTCGAGCTCATAACCCATACCGGCAATTTCAGCTCTCCCTCCCCTCACCACCATCGTTGTTGCACCCTTTCCTCCTGCAAAAACAGCAGCATCCCTCTGCTCTATACCGTTCCTCACAAAGTTGGAGGAGCTCTTGAGAAGAATCATGAAATTCTTTTTTCCAACCGTCAGATTTTCGCATGAATGACTTCCAATTATTCTCACTCTCTTTTTCAAACTCTCCCACAGGTTTTTCCCCTTCCCGGATAAAACCGCACCTCTTGGAGTGACCTCAACAATTCCGTTCTCCGAGAGTTTTCTGAGCATTGTTCTGACCGAACCCTCTCCGAGAGATAACCTCTCTCCAATCTCCTTTCTCGAGAGTTTTCTCCTCTCTTCAAGATTTCTCAGGAGCATGAGGATGTGGTATTCTCTGAAATTTGGCTCAACCTTCCCCTCTTTTCCGGTTAAATTCTCAATCCACCTCATTTTTCTCACCCAGAACTCTGAGAGCCTCTTTCAAATCTCTGACAGCAATGCCCTTACTTTTCAATCTGTTCCAGAGCTCTTTTCCTTCACCTCCCGTGTAATCTCTCTCATCAATCTTTGAGTCATCAATCACTATTATTTTCTTCCTTTCCGAAAACCTGAGAGCACTTCTGAGATTCTCGATGTTTCCCCTTCCAATTGCAAAAGGTGCCACGATAATTGCCTCCGAAGTCTCCATGAGCTCTTCGTTCATCTTCACTCTCTCCTCGCTTATCGGTGAAAATGGAGCCTCCTCCACGATCTCAATGTCAAGAGCTCTTGCAAAATCATGGTCGCTGTCAAGAACATTAAGAACTCCTGCGCTAACCTCGAATCCTCTCTCCCAGAGCTCTCTGATTATTTCAATTCCGCTTCCTCCACCGCAGATTACGTGAACCCTTCTGTTGATGCTCTTCTCCCTTTTCGGAAGTCTTGAAACGAATATTCTTCCGGTGAATGGATTTCTGCTCACCTTTGAGCTCATCCCGAAAACCTTTCTGATATTCCTCTCGGTTAGAACCTCTTCTGGAGAGCCCTCCGCAACTATTCGTCCCTTGTGAATCATCAGCATTCTGTCCGAGAACTCCGAGGCAAGATTCAAATCATGAATGCTGCAGAGCACTCCCATCGAATCCTTCAGCCTATTTATGAGTGAGAAAATTTCAATCTGGTAATTTATATCGAGATGCGCGGTGGGCTCATCCATCAGAAGAACCTTTGGTTTCTGAGCGAGAGCTCTTGCTATGACAACTCTCTGTCTCTCTCCTCCGCTCAGCTCATCGATTCTCCTCTCTCTGAGCTCACAGGTTCCCGTCAGTCTCATCGCCTCCTCAACAGCCCTCACATCCTCGGTGCTCTCCCGGTGAAATCTTGAGATGTATGGAGTCCTTCCCATCATCACAACCTCTTTTGCTTTATAGGGAAACTCGATGTACGTGTTCTGCGGAACCACCGCTATTCTTTTTGCCCTCTCCCTCAGACTCATCTCTGTCAGCGATTCTCCATCCAGAAGAATCTCTCCCTCATACACATCAGCAAATCCACCTATTGCTCTTATGAGCGTTGTTTTTCCGCTTCCATTCGGTCCTATGATGCAGACAAGCTCGCCCTTTTGAACTTCAAGCGAGACATCTCTCAGAACAATTCTCTCGCCATATCCTGCTGAGAGACCTCTTATTTCGAGCACTCAGAAACTCCTCCTTTTTATGAGATAGATGAAGAATGGAGCTCCAAACATCGCGGTGATGACTCCTATTGGAATTTCCGCCTCTATCAGATTTCTTGCAAGAAGGTCCGAGAGAACCATAAGTGTTGCACCGAAAAGTAGGGAGGAGGGAATGAGCACTCTGTGATCCGGTCCAACGAGCCTCCTCATCATGTGCGGAACAACAAGTCCCACGAATCCTATGATTCCCGTAAAGGAGACAGCAACAGAGGTCATGAGAGCAACGAGAACCATGGAAGATTTCTTCAGCCTCTCTGGATCAACTCCAACATAAACAGCGGTCTCCTCACCGAGAAGCATGACATTGAGCTCTCGTGAAAGAGAGTATGCCAGGGAGGAGCAGAGGAGTGTGAAGAAGAACATCACGGCAACATCATTCCATGAGGGATTTCTGAGGCTTCCAAGAAGCCAGGAAATGGCATTGTGATAGTTTCCGGTGAGATACATCAGAAGAGAGGTGAGAGCACTGAGAAACGAACCTATTGCTATTCCAGAAAGCAGAAGCGTGTCAACGGGAACCCTCCCGTTTGTCTTCGCAATTTCATAAACTGTGAAGACAGCGAGAAGCCCTCCGAGAAAGGCAAAAAGGGAGATGCTCAGAAGAGAGGGGAAGAGGGCCATCCCTATCACAGCTCCGGCAGCAGCCCCGGATGAAACCCCGAGGATATACGGGTCTGCCATCGGATTTCTGAAGATTGCCTGAACAATGGTTCCGGAAACAGAAAGGGACGCTCCCACGAGAATTCCCATCAGAATTCTCGGTATTCTCACCTCAATGATCATCTTTCTGTAATTCTCATTCTCAGATGAACCGAGAAGGACGGAGAGGATTTCCGCTGGAGGAATTCTGACAGAACCGATTAGCAGTGAGAGGATGAATGCGAAAAGAAGAAATGCAATCAGGAAAACCACAACTTTCCTCTTCATGTTTCCTCCTGTATGATTCTGAATACCTCTTCAAGCCCTTCCATGAGTCTCGGAGATGGTCTTGAGAGAATGTCTGCATCAACCAGATAAACTCTTCCGTTTCTTACCGCAGACAGGGATGAAAGTCTCTTATCCTTCACGATTGCCTCATAAGGAATCTCTCCCGTCTCATCATCTCCCATCACAATTATAATCTGGGGATCTCTCTCAATTATCTTCTCGTAGCCAACTATCTGGTATCCCCTGACATCCTCAAATACATTAAGACCTCCGCAGATTTTTATGATATCATCTATGAATGTCTCTCCGCCCGCAATCCAGACGGGATCGTGCCACACAACAACCATGACTCTGAGCCCTCTCTTTTGAACGCTCTCATTGATCTCCCTTATCTTCTCCCTCATATTCTCAACAATCTTCGTTGCATTCTCCTCACATCCAGTTATCTTTCCTATCAGCTCAATGCTTCTCATAACATCCTCAAGACTTTTCTCATCAAGAGCAATCACGGGAATCCCGAGCTCGTCGAGTCTCTGAATAACCCCGATGTCATTGAGCCTGTGAGCAATCACGAGGTCTGGAGAGAGTGACAGAATCCTCTCTATGTCCGGATGGGTGATGTCTCCAACCTTTGGTCTCTCCCTTGCCTCCTCCGGATAGTCGCAGTAATATGTCACACCAACAACCTTCTCTCCCGCACCGACTGCAAATAGAATTTCGGTAACGCTCGGAGCAAGGGATACGATTCTTTCAGGAGTCCTCTCAATCGAAACAGTTCTGTTCAGGGCATCCACGATGATGAGAGAATTGTCAGAGGAGCTCCGCTCTTCCGAACATCCGCTCAGAGATGTCAGAAGGGTCAATATGAGAAGCAGTGTGATGAGCTCTCTTCTCACATCTGGACATGTTATCCAGCAGTATAAAAACTTCCCGGTCGTGAGAAGGGTTTTTAAATCTGAATCTCAGAGATTCAATCGAATGATAAAACATGTTATTAAGAGAGACGGTTCTGTCCAGCCTTTTGACATAAGAAGAATTGAGAATGCAGTTAGAAAGGCATTTCAGGCAACTGGGGTTGAGGGAAATCCACAGGAAATTGCGGAAGAGGTGAAAAGGAGGATAGAGAAGAGGGAGAGCATATCTGTCGAGGAAATTCAGGATGTTGTCGAAAGAGTTCTGATGGAGAAAGGTTATCCGGAGGTGGCAAAGGCTTACATTCTCTACAGAAAGGAAAGGGAAAACGTCAGAGAGCTCAAGAAGGCTTTCGGAGTGAGGGACGATCTGAAACTGTCGGTAAATGCTATTAAGGTCCTCGAAAGGAGATATCTGCTGAAGGATGAGAAAGGCAGAGTTGTTGAGACACCCCTTCAGATGTTTCAGAGAGTCTCCAGGCACATTGCAAAGGCTGAAAGGTTATACGGCGGAGATCCCGAAATCTTCTCGAAGAAATTTCTCGATATGATGACATCTCTCAAATTTCTCCCGAATTCTCCGACTCTGATGAATGCGGGAACACCTCTTGGCCAGCTCTCTGCCTGTTTTGTTCTTCCACTGGAGGACTCCATAGAGGGAATTTTTGAAACTCTCAAGCACATGGCCCTCATTCACAAGAGCGGCGGAGGAACAGGTTTCTCCTTCTCCAGAATCAGGCCCAAAGGCGATGTCGTCAGATCGACCTCCGGAGTTGCATCGGGTCCGCTGTCGTTCATGAAGATTTTCGATGTCACAACAGAGGTCATAAAACAGGGCGGGAGAAGAAGAGGAGCAAACATGGGTGTTCTCGATGTCACTCATCCCGACATTCTTGATTTCATAGTTTCGAAGGAGAAAGAAGGTGTTCTCACGAATTTCAACATCTCGGTTGCGGTCTCAGATGAATTCATGGAGAAAGCCCTCTCCAATCAGGATTACGAGCTTATAAATCCGAGAAATGGGGAGGTTGTCAGAACTCTCAATGCGGGAGATGTTTTCAGACTGATTGCGAGAAATGCATGGCTCAGCGGAGATCCCGGGTTGCTGTTCATGGACAGAATAAACGAGGATAATCCCACGCCCTCGCTCGGAAGAATTGAGGCAACAAATCCCTGCGGCGAGCAGCCTCTTCTGCCATATGAATCATGCAATCTCGGTTCAATCAATCTTGCGAAGTTTGTGAAGGATGGAGAGATTGACTGGGAGGGTCTTGAAGAGATAATCCCTCTTGCGGTCAGATTTCTGGATAATGTCATAGATGTGAATGTCTTTCCGCTGAAAAAGATAGAGGAGATGACAAAGGCAAATCGAAAAATCGGTCTCGGAGTGATGGGATTTGCAGACATGCTCATTCAGATGGAAATTCCCTATGAATCTCGGGAGGCTCTCAGAACAGCAGAGAAACTCATGAAGTTCATAAGCGAGAGGGCAAGAGAAGCTTCAAGAGAACTCGCCTACGAGAGAGGATCATTCCCGAATTTCGAAATAAGCACTCTGAAGCATTATGGGGCCATGAGAAATGCAACAGTTACGACAATAGCACCAACCGGAAGCATAAGCATCATAGCAGGATGTTCAAGCGGAATAGAGCCAATTTTTGCAGTTGCTTATGTTAGAAAGGTCATGGATGGAGTCTCTCTGTTTGAAGTGAATCCATATTTTGAAATGGAGATGAAGAAGAGAGGAATAGCAAGGGATGTTCTTCTGAAAGTTGCAAAAAAAGGTTCCATTCAGGACATACCCGGCATTCCCGGGGATTTGAAGAAAATCTTTCTCACAGCTCTCGACATCTCGCCTGAGTTTCACGTCAGAATGCAGGCAGCATTCCAGAAATATGTTGATAATGCGGTCTCAAAAACAGTCAATCTCCCTCATGACGCCACAATCTCTGATGTTGAGAAGGTCTTCATCGAAGCCTACAGATTGAGATGCAAGGGAATAACGGTCTTCAGATATGGAAGCAGATCCCAGCAGGTTCTGAGAATCGGAGAAGCCGAGGACTACATTGTCGCCGATTCCGAATACTCCGGAGGATGTCTTCATGTTTGCTGAAAGAGGAACTCCGGTGAGACATCTCAAAAAGCTCCTCGGATTCAGGAAGCCCTCATTCGGTTACGCTCTGGCTCGGAAAGAGCCTTCCGGTCATCTGAGAAAGAGTCCTGAGAAAGCGGAACAGCTTGCGCTTAAGTGGTTTAAGGAGATTCTGAAAAGGGACGAACCTGTTGGAGCGAAAACCTCCTGCCCATTTTATCCCTGTCACTTTGAGTCTCAGGACTGCACGTTTTGCTTCTGCCCTCTCTATCCCTGTGAGAACAAAAATCTCGGTGAATTTGTTGGAAAAGAGCGTAAAGTCTGGTCCTGTGCAGGATGCGACATTGTTCACAGACCTGAGGTTGCGAAAGAACTTCTGAGGATGATGAAGGAGGGAAGAAGCAGGAAAGAAATGATGGAGTGGCTCTTCTCGATTGTGTGAACCCATCACAAAATTTATCTATGGTTCCTCTTTAACTTCTTTCCTGTGGGGCTGTGGCCTAGCCAGGAAGGGCGGCGGGCTCCAGCGGTTTATGATGATTAACGGGTCTGCTGAGAGGTCTCTCGAGGAGGACCCGTTGGAGCTCTGAAAGAATCGAAGAGACCCGCCGGTCGTGCGTTCAAATCGCACCAGCCCCACTAAACAATAAATTTTTAAAGCACCTTCTCTAATTTCCCGAGGATGATTGAGCTCATGACTTTCATCTCAATCGCAGTTGCAGCAGTTCTCATAGGATTCTTTGCCTCCATGATGGGTGTTGGAGGAGGTATTTTCATAGTTCCAATGCTCACGCTGATATTCTCCTTTCCACCCCAGCTTGCTGTGGGAACAAGCATAACAGCAGTTTTCTTCACATCCATCTCCTCAAGCCTTGTCTATTTCAGAAAGAAGCTGATAGATTACAGGCTTGGTTTAATTCTCATCGTGACATCTCTCGTGGGAGTCAGACTTGGAGCTCTTTCAACCAGCATCGTTGAGAGCGACGTGATTCTCATTGCCTTTGGAATTCTTCTAATCTATCCCTCTCTCATGATGATAAGTGGCAGGAAGCCCTCCGAGATAGTGAATGTCCTGAGAAGATCCTCCTCGGAGAGGAGGAAAAAATACACAAGAGTTGTGAAGGTGGGGGATGAGACTTTTGAATACGGTTACAGCACGATATCAGCCCTCCTTCTCGGCCTCGGCGCAGGCTTTGCATCGGGTTTCCTCGGAATAGGTGGCGGAACAATTATGGTTCCCTCAATGGTTCTTCTGCTCGATGTCCCGATGATAGTGGCGGTTGCCACCTCACTTTTCGTGATGATTCCAACAAGCGCTCTCGGCGCTCTCACTCATTTCACGCTCGGGAATGTGAATTTTGGTTATGCAATCCCGCTGATTATCGGAGTTTTCACGGGTGCTCAGATAGGGGCAAGAACAGCTCAGAAGGTCCCCTCTGTCAGATTGAGGCAGATTTTTGGAGTCCTTCTGCTTTACGCGAGCATAAGGATGATTCTCTCTGCGCTGTGAGATGATGATGAGGCCCTACGTCATCGTGAATTCAGCAATGAGCATGGATGGAAAGATATCCACAGTTGAGAGAGTTCAGATAAGGATATCTTCGGAGTGGGATAGAAAGAGGGTTGATGCACTGAGAGCATCTTCAGACGCAATCATGGTCGGAATCGGCACAGTTCTGAGCGATGATCCGAGTCTTACTGTTAAATCAGAGGAGCTCAGGAAAAAAAGGATTTCGGAGGGAAAGGATGAGAATCCTCTGAGAGTTGTTGTGGACAGCAAACTCAGAATTCCCGAGAATGCGGAAATCCTCTGGAAAGGTGCCGGAAAGAGACTCATATTCACAACTTCTCTCGCATCAGAAGAGAAAATTGAGAAAATTTCCAGATTCGCAGAAGTTTTGATAACCGGAGACGAAAGAGTCAATCTCAGAGATGCCATGAGAGAACTTCATAAAAGGGGTGTCAGAAAGCTTCTTGTCGAGGGAGGGGGAACGCTGATATACTCTCTTCTCAGAGAGAATCTCGTTGATGAAATCTCTGTTTACATTGGAAATTTCGTGATAGGAGGTGCCAGAGCTCCAACTCTTGCAGACGGAGAGGGATTTACTGAAAACTTCCCGAGATTTCATCTCTCCTCAGTAATCACCGATTCCGAAGGAGTGCTCCTGAGATGGATTCGCAGATAATTGATTTTCCTTCGGATGAGCGCTCGAGAAAACTCGCAAAGAAATACGGGTATGATGAGTTCATAGTGAGAAGATTTCTCAATCTTTTTCCGGATGCGGAGAGAATGATTGAAGTGATGGAGGAAATTCCTCCGAAATACATCAGGGTTAACACTCTGAGAATTTCCGAGAAAGAGCTTCTCGAAAGGCTGGAAAAAAGAGGATTTGTCCTCAGGAAAACTGATATCAGGTGGTGCTATCAGGTCGAGAGTGAGCCATTTTCAATAAGTGCAACACCCGAGCATCTTCTCGGATATTTCTACATACAGGATGCCTCATCCTGCATCCCTCCTCTTGCCCTCTCTCCGTCTCCTCATGACCTCGTTCTTGATGCATGCGCCTCTCCGGGTGGCAAGACAACCATGCTGGCGCAGATTATGGGGAACAGGGGAAAGATTGTTGCACTCGAACTGAAGGAGGAGAGAATGCTTCCCCTGATTTACAATTTAAACAGATGCGGTGTCGAGAACACTCTCTGCTTCCACATGAATGCCCTTGAGGTCTCATCTCTCAATCTTGAGTTTGACGGGATTCTTCTCGATGCTCCATGCACTGGAGAGGGAGTGATCTCAAAAGATCCGACACGAAAGTCATCGAGAAGAGCTGAGGACATCATATCCTGCTCAGTTCTCCAGAGAGAGCTCATGGACAGCTGTGTGAGTGTTCTGAAGCCCGGAGGAGTTCTGGTGTATTCCACCTGCTCATTTGCTCCTGAGGAGAACGAGCTCGTTGTTCAGTATGCAATTGAGAAGCACGGCATGAGGCTTGAGGAAATTCCATACGGAGAACCGGCTCTTGTTGAAGCAGGAAACATGAAATTCTCTGAGGAGATGAGGAAGGCGAGAAGATTCTATCCCCACATCCACGGAACTCAGGGATTCTTCGTTGCCAGGATGGTGAAACCATGAGACATCCGAATAAGAAGGAGATGAGGACTCTGATTGCTGGGTTGAGATACTGGGGTGGTCTTGAGATTCTGAGAGGAAGGGAGATTGTTCTCAGAGGAAGAGAAGTTCTGCTGATTCCCTCTGAGCTCAGGGATCTCGTCCTCTCTCTGAAGCCCTATTACTGCGGAATTAAGATAGGGGATCTGAGCTCAAAGAAATTTCATCTCTCTCTTGAAGGAGCCTATCTCATCTCGAAGGTCTCCAGCAAAAAGAAGGTTTTCGTCAATGAGAAGGCAGAGATGCTCGTTCTTTATGGAAGGGATGTTTTCGGGAATTCCGTAACTGATGCAACTCAAGACATCAGGGAGAACGATGAGGTTATGATCTGCAATTCCTTCAACGAGGCGATAGCCATAGGAAGGGCGAGAGTTTCCTGGGAGAGGATGAAAGAGCCGAGAGTTGTGGTTGAGAATCTCAGGGACAGGGGATGGTACACCCGGGAGTGCGGGACGAGATAACAATAAAGTTTAATAGGGTGGAAAATCCAGACTTTTGCGGATTGCAGGTAGAGAAAGTTTTAAATTGCAGCGGTATATTGAAGAGATATTGCTCTCAGGGTATGGGGTGTGTTTGAAGAAAGCTAAAATTGTTGCGAGACTCATGTCAG
>JACIWD010000012.1 GCA_014361165.1 Candidatus Mnemosynella bozhongmuii | reverse complement strand
TGAACATAGCTCTTCCCGCAATAGCAAAAGAGTTTTCGATGGATGCAATAACCCTTAACTGGGTCACAACCTCATATCTTCTTTCAATTGCAGTCTTTCTGCTTCCCTCAGGAAGAATGGCTGATATGAGAGGCAGAAAGAAGATTTTCTCTGCAGGAATCCTGATATTCACGCTTTCCTCCTTTCTTTCCGGAATCTCGCAGACGCAGTTTTTCCTGATCTCCTCAAGAATTCTTCAGGGAATCGGTGCAGCGATGATCTTCTCAACCTCGGTTGCAATTCTGACCTCGGTTTTTCCGGCTCATGAAAGAGGGAAGGTTCTCGGAATAAATGTTGCCTCTGTCTACACCGGACTGACGCTCGGACCTTTTCTCGGAGGCATTCTCACAGACTGGTTTGGATGGAGAAGCGTCTTCCTCGTGAATGTTCCTCTCGGAATTCTGACAGTGGCTCTCGCTCTCACGAAGCTTGAGGGCGATTGGGCTGATGCAGTGAATGAGAAATTTGACTTCACAGGCGCTATCCTGTATGGCTCGATGCTGGTCCTTCTTCTCCTCGGAATTTCCGAGTTCTCAGCTCTTCTCGTAATTCTCGGCTTTCTTCTTTTAATCCTCTTCATCCTTCATGAGCTAAGAACCGATTTCCCTCTTCTCCACATCGACCTCTTTCGAAGAAACATCGCATTCTCCTTCTCAAACCTTGCGGCTCTTCTCCACTATTCGGCAACCTTCGGAATAACATTTCTCCTCAGCCTCTACCTCCAGTACATAAAATCTCTGACACCTCAGGAGACCGGAATGATTCTCGTTGCCCAGCCTGCTGTTCAGGCTGTTCTCTCTCCGCTTGCAGGATGGCTTTCTGATAGAATTGAACCCAGATTTATAGCCTCCGCCGGAATGGGCATCACGGCTCTCGGACTCATGCTCTTCTCAGGACTTCAGGAGGAAACTTCAGTAGTTTTCATAATTGCAAATCTCGTTCTCCTTGGCCTCGGTTTTGCCCTCTTCAGCTCTTCAAACACAAATGCGATAATGAGTTCCGTCGAGAAAGGATTCTACGGAGTTGCTTCTGCAACTCTTGCAACAATGAGAGTTGTCGGACAGACGCTCAGCATGGCACTCATCATGCTTGTCTTCGCACCCCACATAGGCGAGAGAGCCATAACCCAGGAAACATACGGAGTTTTCATGAGAAGTGTGAGACTCAGCTTTCTCATCTTCTCGGTTCTCTGCCTCATCGGAATTCTCGCATCACTTGCAAGGGGAAATATCAGAGGTGGTGAGTGAGGGGAGTAAGTCCCCTTTTGTTCCGGCGGCATTCGTCTGAGCGCCCACCCGGGGAGTTTACCTCCCCTTTTTGGCTTGCACCGGCGAGGCTCCGCCGTTTCACCGGTTCGCAGGGGAACTCAGTGCCCGGCATGCGGAGCACATCCTCGCATTACCCTGCGCCCGTGCCGTTTCTGTGCGGAAACCAGGGCTCTCGCCCTGCACCCTTGCGGGTGCTCGCCCTTAACGGTGGGGGAACTTTCCTCGGCACTGAGCCGGGAGCCGCCCTCCCTCTCTCACCACCGGATGGTTTATGAGTGGGAAGAGGTTAAAAATCTAATCATGCTTGAACTTGAAGAAGGGGAGCTTGCTGTTAAGGTGGCAAGAGAGGCGATAAAGAGGGCTCTGAGAGGAGAAAGAGTTAAGCCGGAAGATTTCAGATTTCCCGAGAAGTTCGATGAGAGAAGAGGGGTTTTTGTGACACTCCACAAAAATGGAGAGCTCAGAGGATGCATAGGATTTCCCTATCCCGTTCTTCCGCTTAAAGATGCCCTGATAAAGGCAGCTCTGAGCGCGGCTTTCGAGGATCCAAGATTTCCCCCTGTCAGAGCTGAGGAAATGGAGAGAATAAGGATTTCGGTTACGATTCTTTCAGAACCGGAGAGACTGAACTGCAGACCTGAGGAGAGACCTGAAAGGATTGAAATAGGGAAGCACGGAATAATTGTGAGAAGAGGGATCTTTCAGGGACTTCTTCTTCCCCAGGTTGCAGTGGAATATGGATGGGATCCGGAAACCTTCCTGGCTCAAACCTGTTTAAAAGCAGGTCTGCCCCCTGAAAGCTGGCTTGATGATGAAACAGAAGTTCTGATTTTCACGGGAGAGATATTTGAGGAGATCGAACCTGAGGGCAGAGTTGTTCATGTTGGTCTGTAAATCATTGTTCTCAGCCTGTCTGCAGCTCTCGCAGTGTTATCGGAGACGTCCGCAAGAGTGATTATGATGTGATAGAGATGAAAGACGTTCACAGCTCCGAGCTCCTTCTCTGCACGATAAATT
>JACIWD010000119.1 GCA_014361165.1 Candidatus Mnemosynella bozhongmuii | reverse complement strand
TCAACAACCCCTTCTTTCAGCATATCCACAACTTCGCCTGTGAAGACATTCAGTCCTGCGGACTTCTCTCCTCTCTCATGAGCTGCCTTCAGGTCAACAATTGCATCAATTGGATCAAGTCCAGCATTCTCTGCGAGGGTCTTAGGAATGATCTCCATGGCTTCAGCAAATGCTTCAGCTGCGAGCTGCTCTCTTCCTGAGAGGGTTGATGCAAACTCTCTAAGTCTGAGGGAGAGCTCTATCTCTGGAGCTCCTCCTCCAGGAAGAATCTTTCCGCTTTCAAGAACCTCTGCGACCACATGAAGCATGTCATTCATTCCTCTCTCGAGTTCATCCACCACATGCTCTGTTCCACCCTGGAGCAGAATCGTCACAGCCTTTGGATTCTCACAGCCCTCAACGAAAACCATCCTGTCGTCGCCAACCTTTCTCTCCTCGACCAGCTCTGCACTTCCAAGATCTTCGGGAGAGATTGACTCTATCTTTGTCACTATCTTCGCTCCGGTTGCTCGAGAGAGCTTCTCCATATCGCTCTTCTTCACCCTTCTGACCGCAAGAATTCCTGCCTTAGCCAGATAGTGCTGCGCAAGGTCATCAATTCCCTTCTGGCAGAAGACCACGTTTGCTCCGCTCTCCTTGATCTTCTCTACCATCTCCTTCAGGATTCTCTCCTCCTCAT
>JACIWD010000118.1 GCA_014361165.1 Candidatus Mnemosynella bozhongmuii | reverse complement strand
TCAACAACCCCTTCTTTCAGCATATCCACAACTTCGCCTGTGAAGACATTCAGTCCTGCGGACTTCTCTCCTCTCTCATGAGCTGCCTTCAGGTCAACAATTGCATCAATTGGATCAAGTCCAGCATTCTCTGCGAGGGTCTTTGGAATGATCTCCATGGCTTCAGCAAATGCTTCAGCTGCAAGCTGCTCTCTTCCTGAGAGGGTTGATGCAAACTCTCTCAGTCTGAGAGAGAGCTCTATCTCTGGAGCTCCTCCTCCAGGAAGAATCTTTCCGTCCTCAACTGCTGCCTGAACCACTCTGACAGCATCATTGATTCCTCTTTCGAGTTCATCCACCACGTGCTCTGTTCCACCGCGAGCAAGAATCGTCACAGCTTTTGGATTCTCGCAGCCCTCGATGAATATCATCTCATCTCCGGCAATCTTTCTCTCCTCAACCAGCTCTGCACTTCCAAGATCCTCAGGTGAGAGATCCTCCACACTTGTAACTATTTTCGCTCCTGTTGCTCGAGAGAGCTTCTTCATGTCGCTCTCCTTCACCCTTCTGACCGCAAGAATTCCTGCCTTAGCCAGATAGTGCTGCGCAAGGTCATCAATTCCCTTCTGGCAGAAGACCACGTTTGCTCCGCTCTCCTTGATCTTCTCTACCATCTCCTTCAGGATTCTCTCCTCCTCAT
>JACIWD010000117.1 GCA_014361165.1 Candidatus Mnemosynella bozhongmuii | reverse complement strand
TTTAAGGGGGAGAAGAAAACTCTTTTCAGCTTTCCAGAAGATTCGGTAACAGGTCTCAGAGGTTCAAGATGCTGAGCTAAATTTCCCACTCCCACTCCTCTGGATCGTTGAAGATTCTCAGAATTTCATCTTCATCTCTTATGAGCGAGTAAATCTCCTTCCTCCTCTTCATCTCTCTCCATTTTTCTCCTTCTCTGAGCTCAGGAATCTCTGCATAGCGCTCATTCCGAATCCACCCATCAAAAATTCTGTAGTAGCATGCTCCCCTCATTCTCTCGTATGGCTCATACACCGAGGAGAAATCTCTCGAAACAATGTTTGCAAGTTTTAGAATCTTTTTCGATGGGTTTATGGTCACATGCCCGTAGTTCGGAGGGATCATCACCTTGTCCCCTTCGGATGCCTCCACAAAAACAACATCTGTGATCTTCCCCTCCTCATTCTTCTGGAGAAGAAAAATTGCCTCTCCCTCAAGAACTTCGTAGAGCTCCGGATAGCTCAGTCCTCTCTTAACCTCTGGATGGTAGTGGCCCTTTGTCTTCACGAACTCCACGCCAAGAGACTTCGGAGGAATGATTGTTATATCATATCTCACCCTGAAGTTTCTGAGAGTTTCCATGTCCCTCCTGCTGAGGCAGATATCCCTGCACATGTAATAGAGAGGCTCGTTTTCAGCTTTCTTTGCATATTCCTCGTCGAAGAGAACCTCTCTCATCTCATCAAGATATCTCGGAACTCCTCTGATTCTTCTCCCTCCTATCTCAAGCTCCACGAATCATCCCTCCTTTCTCTTTTCCACAACTCTTATCTTCTCTATCCAGGTCTCCGGATAGTTGCCGGTCTCGTCCTTTTCCATTGATTTCACCATGTCCCATATTGTGAGCAGTGCACATGAGACTCCGGTGAGAGCTTCCATCTCGACACCGGTCTTTCCAACTGAGCTGACGCTCAGAATGACTCTGAGGCCATCCTCCTCTATCTTAACATCAACATCCACGCCGGTGATGTTGAGCTGATGACACAGGGGTATGAGCTCCGGAGTTTTCTTCACTCCCATTACTCCGGCTATGATCGCTGCAGAAATCACATCTCCTTTCTCAACCTCGTTTTTTCTTATAGCCTCGACAGTTTCTCTTCTCAGTCTTATAAAACCCTCTGCGGTTGCCGTTCTCTTAACATCTCTCTTCTCTGTGACATCAACCATTGAAATCTTTCCATCCTTTATATGCGTGAACTTCAGAGAGCCCATTTTATCATCTCCAGAGCTTCTGGAATTGACTCTATGATATCTGTTGGAAGAAGGGAGTAGCCTTTCCTGGAGAATGCAACATCTCCGGCCAGTCCGCAGAGGAAAGCTCCTCCGGAGGCGGCATACAGAGCAGGCTCCTTTATCCAGAGAGCCGCGGTGATTCCGGAAAGAACATCTCCTGTTCCCCCGACCGTCATCCCGGGATTCCCCGTGAGATTTACTCTGACTCTCTCACCATCCGATATCATGTCCTCTGGTGCCTTCAGCAGAATGGTCGCTCTCAGCTCTCTCGCAACTCTCCTGACTTCCTCTTTCATCTCCTCTCTCGATGGAAAAATCTCCCCTCCAAGAACTCTGAACTCTCCCCTGTGCGGTGTGAGAATCGCCTCTGTTTTCAGAGGCTCTGAAACTGCGTGCAGTGCATCTGCATCAACCACAAACCTCGATTTTATTTTCAGAAGCTCTCTCACCGCCTCTTTTGTCTCCTCCCTTCTTCCAAGCCCCATTCCGATAACCGTGACATCATGTCTTTCGATGAGCTCTTTCAGCTCATCAATGTTTTCCGGTGAGAGAAAATCTCCCTCATATCCTCTGACTATCATATTCGGTGAGAATGAGGAAATCACATTCCTTATTTTCTCAGGTGCTGCAATCGTCACCCAGTCCGCACCGCATCGCAGAGCAGCCATCGCGGTCAGTGCTGGAGCTCCCGTGAACTCGCCACCTCCTATAACAAGAATCCTCCCGTTCTCACCTTTATGTGAGCCCCTCTCCCTCCTCATCAGAACTCTGAGCTCTCCTGGTCCGGATAGCTCCTCAAGCTCCTCGGTTATTCCTATGCTCTTCACAACAACATTCTTCATGCCTTCGAGCCCTCTCTTCATTCTGTGGAAGGTTACGGTCAGATCTGCTCTCACCGAGAGCTCTCCGCTCCCGTCATCTGGATTCATTCCGCTGGGAACATCAACAGAGAGAACAAATGCATCGCTCCTGTTTATCAGCTCTATTGCAGATTTCTCTGGCTCTCTTATTGGATGCCTGACACCTGTCCCGAAAATTGCATCTATGATGACATCAGCATCAATTTTATCGGGAAGCATCGATGAATCTGTTATCTCCTTTATCTTCACTCCACATTTTCTGAGAAGTTCGAAGTTTCTTCTCGCAATTTCTGTTTTTATTTCTTCAGCTTTCCCGAGAAGATAAATCTCAATATCTCCTTTCAGATGTCTCGCAGCAACAAAAGCATCTCCACCGTTATTTCCCTTTCCGGCAAATATGACAATCTTTTTGAACCCTCTCTTCTCGACCTCTTCAGCGATACCTTTTCCTGCATTCTCCATAAGCTGGAGTCTTGAGAGCCCGTGATACTCGCAGTTTGTATCTATGATCTCCATCTCAAATGAGCTGATGCTCCTCATCAGGAAAGATATTTATTGAACCATCACATAAATTTGATGCGGATGGTCTCCGAGATGCTGAGAAGGGTTAGAAGGATAGCTGATTATCAGTTTGGAGAGGGTGCGGGAGAGGCTCTCTTCCCGGATAACTGCGAATTCATTCTCTCTTCAACAGGAAAGATAAGGCAGATTTTAGAAGAGGGAAAAAGGATCGCGACTCTGAGAGCAGAATGCGGTTTACTCACTCTCAGCATCTACGGAGCAAGAAAGCTCCACTCAAAAATACCCCCTCCCCGGCTAAGAGTCTTCGTGAATTCAGAGGCCGCGCCTTTTGTGGCGGATGGAAAAAATGTCTTCTCAAAACATGTTCTGAGGTGCGATGAGAACATCAGAGCTCTCGATGAGGTTCTTGTTGTTGATGAAGATGACAGGCTTCTTGCAACAGGAAGAGCCGTTCTCTCATCTTGCGAAATGGGGGTTTTCAAAAGAGGAATGGCAGTTTCTGTTAGGGAGAGCATAAAAAAGGAGGTGTAGATTTTGTTTCAGAGAGGAGGAATGAATCCCAGGGCAATGATGAGGATGATGAAGCAGATGGGAATAGAGATGGAGGAAATGGAAGATGTTGAGAAGGTCATCATTTTCAGAAAGAACTCCGAGATCATCATCACCAATCCGGAGGTTCTCGTAATCTCAGCGAGAGGCTCGAAGAGCTTTCAGATAACAGGCACAGTTGAAGAGGTTCAGAAGCTTCAGATATCTGAAGAGGACATCAGAATCGTGATGGAGCAAACCGGAGTCGATGAGGAAACAGCGAGAAAGGCTCTTGAGGAGGCAAAGGGAGATCTGGCTGAAGCAATTCTCAAGCTGATGGGATGAAGCCGCTAATCATTACTGACGGAAGAAGAAGGTATCTTTTCAGAGGAAAGGACATTCATACTGATAAAGGAGTCATCAGGGCAGAGGACATCCTGAGCTCACCTGATGGAAAAGTCAGAAGTCATCTCGGATATGAATTCAGCATTAGGGAGGCCAGATCGGAGGATTATTTTCATCACTTCACCAGAACAAGAACACCGCTCATGCCAAAAGACATAGGTGCAATAATAGCCTACACCGGCCTGAAACCCTCTGATGTTGTTCTGGATGCGGGAACAGGAACTGGAATTCTTTCCGCATTTCTCGCAACCGTGGCATCAAAAGTTATAACATGCGAGAACAATCCCCATTCCGCGAGAGTTGCCCTCAGGAATTTCAGGACTTTCGGAATAGATAACGTTGAGGTCATCATAGGAGATATAAGAAAAATTCACTTCAGAACGAAGTTTGATGTCATAACACTTGATCTCCCCGAAGCCCATGAGGTCATACCTCATGTTTCGGAGTATCTGAAGGATGGAGGCTATCTCGTTGTTTACTCTCCCTACATTGACAGAGCAGCTGAAGCAATGAGGGTTCTTCAGAATTTCACAAGTGTCAGGGGAATAGAGCTGATTGAAAGAGAAATAAACATCTCAAAGAGAGGAATAAGACCGAACACCCGTGTGGCTCACACGGGTTATCTCGTAATCGCAAGAAAATAGTCATTCAACACACAGAGTTGTTCTTGCGAATGGCACAACAGTTATTCTGAGATCCCTTCCGTATTTCTCAAACATCTGCCTCAATGCATCCTGCAGATCTCCTGCATACTCAAAGAATGCTCTTCTGACCCTCTCTTCAGGCATCCTCGTGACGAGCATGATATCTGCATGCTTCATGATCATTGAGAGAGATGCTGCTTTATGACCTCCAAGGGTGAACTCTCTTCTGACCCTCTCACTCATCCTCATGAACTCCTCAAGATATCTGTGCTCTGTCATCCATCTCTCGAAAATTTCGTTTCCGAAACCTTCGGGACATTCGGCGGTTATTACTATTGTTCCCTCCTTTCTCACAGCTCTTTTGACATTGTCAATTGCTTTCTGCACCTGATAGAGATTTATGTCATTTGGATATCCTCCAGCAGAACAGAGAACCACATCCGACTTCTCCCTTATCCTCCTCTTGTACATGCTGTCAACGGTCTTTGCACCCTCTCTGTGCGCCTCTACTGGATCTCCTGCAACCACCCTGACAATCTCCTCTCTGCTGTTCAGAACGACGTTCAGAATGAAATCAACTCCCACAATCGAGGCAAACTCCTCCATGTCCTTTCTTACAGGACTTTCGAGATTTCCAGCTTCTGCCCCTTTTTCAATCATGAGCATGTGGTTCTTTTCGATGGCGCTCTTTGAACCAACTCCCGCAACTATGGGCTTCACACCACCGGAATAGCCAGCAAAGTAATGAAATTCGATGTTTCCGATGCACATTATGAAATCCGCCTCTGCAACCGGTCTGAAAACCTCCACCGGAGTGCCTCTTGAAGTCTCTCCGAGATTAACAACATCGTTTAAGTCACTGTCCAGACATCTGTAATTTTCGTAGATTTCATCTCCAACTATTCTCCTTTTCTCCTCCTCGGTGTGCTTTCTGTGTGTGCCGAGCCCGAAGATGATCGTGACGTTCTCTCTCCTCACCCCTGCCCTTTTGAGAACTTCAAGAACAGGAGGCAGGAGAACTCCTGTTGGGCAGGGTCTCGTGATATCGCTCACGAGAATTGCAATTTTCTCCTTCCCCTTCACAAGCTCCTCAAGCGGAGCAGAATCAATGGGATTGGAGATGCATCTCAGAACCTCGCCTCTCACATCTTCAATTCCATCGAGCTCCTCCGGATATATGAACTCGGTGATGTTCTCTTCAGGAACCTCTGCCGAGAGAGTTCCCTTTCCAAATTTCAGCTCTATTCTCACAGCTCTTCTTCCCCCATTCTGAAGACCCCCTTTTGTTATTTATCCTTTACTCTCTTTTTGAAAGGAATCTCGTTCCCCGGATTCTCTCTATAAACTTCTTCCACCTCATGTAGTCCTCCTTTTCCGCCTCCTTAATCCTCTCCGAGATCCTGGCCTCTTCAGCTTCAAGAAGCATAACCGCCTTTCTTATCCCCATGATGTTTTTGAAAAGCTCCTCTCCTTCCCGATCGTCAATCTCCTCCTTTTCGAGTTTTCTCACCAGATTTCTCTCAAGTTCGAGAAGCTCATTTTTGAGAGCCTCCCTCTCATCTTCACTCCTTCCAGCGGTCTCAATAACCCTTCTTCTTATTTCGATGCCATTAACCTCTTCAGGTATTCTGAAACCGCTCGGAAATTCCCTCTCAAGTTTTGAGAGAAGGATCTCCCTCTTTCTCTCATCAATCTTCATGCTGAATCACCGCGTATATGCACTGACCGAAGGAGATGCCTCCATCGCCTGGAGGAACGAGCCTGTTAAGAATGAACCTTTTGCCCTCTTTCTCAACCCTCTCCTTTATCAGTTTCGGAATGATTGAGTTTGCTGCAACTCCTCCCGTCATTCCGATGTTCTCTATTCCGCTCTTCTCTGAAGCTTCAAGAAGAAGCTCGGAAAATCCATCGGCAAGAGCTCTGTGAACTGCAAGTGCAATATCTTCCTTTCTCGCTCCTTCCCTCATGGCCTCATATGCTTCGAGAAGAATTCCGGCTGTGTCAACTGTCCCATTCCTCACCTCTGCGGTGATTCTGAGAGCATCCGGGTCTCCGTAGAGAGCATACGCCTCCAGACTCATCGCAGGCTCGCCCTCGTATGTTCTCTCATGGCATATTCCGAGGAGAGCTGATGCCGCATCGAGAACCCTTCCCGTGCTCGAAGTTCTCGGAACATTAACATCTCTCTCCATCTGTCTGAGAACAACCTCAATTTCTCTCTCTCCACCCGGAAAATAGAGATTTCTCAGTATTCCTCTTAGCTCATCCTCATCGAGAACATCATAGAGAATTCCGGCAACCATTCTGGATGGATATCTCGTGGCAAGATCCCCTCCCGGCATCCTCACCTTCCTGAGACCTCCATAGCGGTTGAAGTTCACGAAGACCTCACCGCCCCATATTCCATCCGGTGCATAACCCACACCATCGGAGGCAAGAGCAACAATCTCATCACATCCCTCAGCAAGAAGCGAGGCGACATGAGCAACATGGTGCTGAACCTCAATTCTGCGAGCCTGAAATTTCTCTGCAAGCTCCTTCGCAAATCTTGTGGTCAGAAAAGCCGGGTGCATGTCGTGAGCTATGACATCCGGGTTGATCTGAGTTACCCTCATCATGAATTCTGCAGTTTCCTCCAGATATTTCATCACATCATAGTTTCTCACATGCCCGAGATACTGGGAGATGTAGCAGCTTCCCTTCTTGTATATGCAGACTGAGCCGTTCAGCTCAGCTCCAAGAGCAATAATTTCGACATCCTTCTTCCATTTCACCTCAATTTTGGCTGGAGCAAGTCCCCTGGACATTCTGACGTAAACAGGAGAGACTCCATTCAGCTTGACAACCGAATCATCGCATCTGTTCACGATTCTCCTGTTGTGGATTAAATAGAAGTGGCATATGTGCTTCAGCTTCTCGAAAGCTTCCTCCTCGCTCTTCACCATCGGCTCTCCCGGTTCATTTGCACTGGTCATGATGAGAGGCTCATCCAGATTCTGGAAGAGGAGGTAGTGAAGGCCTGTGTATGGAAGCATTATTCCGAGAGTGTGGAGGTGAGAGACTTCGGGAAAATCAAATCTGTTCTTTTTTCTGAGAATGACAATCGGTCTCACCGGAGAGAGAAGCCATTTTCTCTCTTCTTCGCTTATCTCAGCAATCCTCTCTGCCATCTCAAGAGTTGCCATTATTGCAAACGGCTGTCTCGGTCTTCTGAGTCTTCTTCTCAGCTCCTCAGCCCTGTCAAGAACAGAAGCTATGTGAAATCCTCCAATTCCCTTTATCGCAACAAAATAACCATCTTTCAGAAGTTCTGCTGTTCTCTTTATCGGGTCTCCCTCAATCTCTCTTTTTTCCGCATCAAAAAGCTTCAGCTTTGGTCCGCATTTCTCGCATGCAATGGTCTGTGCATGAAATCTCCTGTTCGCAGGATTTTCATAATCTCTTCTGCACTCCTCGCACATCGGAAAATCTCTCATGGAAGTTCTCTCTCTGTCATACGGAATGCTCTCGATTATCGTGAATCTCGGTCCGCAGTTCACACATGAGGTTGCCCAGTATCCATGAAATCTGGTGTTTCCGAGAATGTCTTTTATGCACTCGTCGCAGATAGCCACATCAGCTGGAATGAACCCGTCGGAAACATCAAATTCGCTCTTCTTTATTTCAAAATCATCAAATTCTTCCATTTCCTCAAAGGAAACTCTCAAATCATTTATCTTTGAGAGCGGGGTCCCTCTGGCAATCTCCTTAATGAACTCCTCAACTCTCTCTCCCTGAGCAACAATTCTCACCTTAGTTCCTCTGTTCTGAACATAACCTCTTATTCCGAGCTCTTTCGCTTTGTTGTAAACAAAAGGTCTGAAACCCACTCCCTGGACAATTCCGCTGACCTCGATGACCGCTGTTCTCATCACTCAACTTTCTCGAAACTCTGGAGAAATAGTTTTCTTTTCCGTCCCTCGAAAATTCAAAGATTGGATCAGAAGCAGAGCTCATCCAGTCTCATCTGCTTGTTTCCATTCTCAACCTCGCTCCATGAGTATCCTATTCCTCTCAAAATCCTGTCTATTGGCTGTTTGAGAATTTTTTCAGCCATTTTGTCGAGATCTATCACAAAACCCTCCGGTATCTCATCAGGATCTTCAAAGCATATAACATCCGTTTTCTCGAATCCTTCCGGAACTCTTTTTATGTAAACTCTCTTGGGTTTGCTGCCTCTTCCGAAATTCTTCCCGAGATACTTGTTCGCGTAGAGTGCGCCCCTTACATGAGCATCCTCGTTCTCATAATCATCGAGATCCTTTCCGAGACCTCCGGGAATTCCTATTTCATCCAGAGAGAACTCTCCTCTGTAGAATTTTTTCAGAACATCTCTGAGATATTCCCCAACTCTCTCAATGCTCTCTCCCTTTATTATCATCGTTATCACATCTTTCTGAACCCTCTTCGTCAGTTTCGGGAAGTCGCTTCTTCTGAACTCGAAACCGACGATATCTATGTCGTCAACCCACTTCCCTTCCTTCCAGACAAGATGGCCTGCGTATCTTTTCTTCCTTCCAACCTGGAAGAATCTTCGATAGACCTTTTCGAATTTTATCTGGAAGAAGTGCCTGTCAGCATTCAGAGTTCTCGCAAATTCATCGTAGCTTTTGTTCAGAATTCTCTCAAGCTCCTTTCCTTTTTCAACAACCTCCTCAACCGGCATTTCTCCGAGAGAGACCATGCAGGAGTCGGTATCTCCGTAAACAACCTCATATCCGAGAGATTCTATTACTCTCTTCGTGTGCTTTATGATCTCTCTTCCCACAGAGGTCACGGCGGAAGCAATCTCTCTGTCATAGAGTCTGAATCTCGGATAACCGCTGACACCGTAGTATGAGTTTGCGATGACCTTCAGAGCGGTCTGCTGAAGGTCGTATTTCCTGTATTCCTCGCTTCCGTATTCATATCTATCTCTCATCCTCTTTCTCTCATCTCTGAGTTCTATGAGCTCTCTGAGAATCTCTCTTGTCAGACTCTCCGGATGTTTTCTGAATCTCACTCCATTCGGTGCAACAATCTCCCCATTTTCATCTTTCGTCTCGGGAGATGCGTTCAGCGTCATCAGAATCATCGGATAGAGAGATTTCAGATCGAGAACAACAACGTTCTCCTTAACACCCCTTATTGGTTCGAGAACCATTGCTCCCTCATACTCCGAGTCGAAATCTCCCTGAGGTTTCGAGGGAAGAACATATCTGTTCTTTGCCTTCCTGAGAACATACACATCTATTATTCTTGAAGAGTTCAGGGTGTCCTCCAGGCTGCATCCAACAAGATTCGCAACTTCCTCGAAGAATCTTATGATGTTGTTCTTTTCATTTATCTTCACACAGAGCTCAACATCCTTCCTGTTATATTCCACAAGCTTCTCGGGATCGTTCTTCCACAGCTCACTGAGAGAACCCCTGAACTTAACCTTTCTCTCTCCAAGCTCCTCCTCTGCAACTGCATCCAGTCTGTAGCTCTCCTTCTGCGTTCCCTGAATTTTTCTGTAGCCTTCAAGAAGGTCAAATATGCTCCTTCCTCTTATTCTTGAATCCTCGTCTCTCAGTCTTGAGAGAGGAGAGACATCAACCTTAAGAGCTCTGGCCCTCTCATAGAGATATGGCATGTCAAACTGGGAGAAATTCCATCCGGTCAGAATATCCGGGTCTCTCTCCGATATAAATCTGAAGAGGGCTGAAAGCATCTCCCTTTCATCTTCATAGCATCTTGCATTGCTTGCCTCTCCGAGAAGAAAAGTTTCGAAATCTCCGGAGTAGCTGTCCCATGCTGTAACGCAGATGATCTCATCTCTTTTCGGATCAGGAAATCCCCTCTCATCGTTGCACTCAATATCTATGATCAGAATCCTGCTCTCAACATTGGGCTCATCCGAGGGTTTAAGCTCGGAGTAATGAACTCTTTCCGAAGGAGCTCTGACCGCGGATCTGAGACCGGAATCTATGAGAAATCTCTGCGTGAACAGAATGTCTGCTTCATAGCTCCTGGAAAATTTTCCTCTCAGCTCTCTGACGTCGGAAGGTCTCCTCACAACAATTTTCTTCAGCCTTTTCCCGTCTATCCCGGTGTATCCCTCCTCAATCCTCTTTATTCTGAAATCCTCTATTTCCTCTTCCTCCGGAACATAGAAATACGGCTCGAATCCAAAAACATCTATCCTCCTCAATCTCCTGTTCTCATCCCTTCCGAAGATGTGGATGACGGGTTCATCGTCAACTATCGAATACTCCACATTCTTTATGCTTATCTTCACCTCTCCAAATTCATCCAGCTTTGCAATTCTATGTGCCATCTCTCCACCCGCTGAGATATCTTATCTGCTCCTCGCTCATCTCATCGATCTCAACACCGAGAGTTTCAAGCTTCATTCTCGCAACTCTCTCATCAATCTCCAGAGGAACAGGATAAACACGTTTCTCAAGCCTCTCTCCATTCTCAGCAAGGAATTTAACTGAAAGAGCCTGATTTGAGAAGCTCATATCCATCACTTCTATTGGATGCCCGTCTCCTGCGGCAAGATTGACAAGTCTCCCTTCAGCGAGAAGATAGATTCTCTTTCCCTCAACAAGAAACTCCTCCACGTTCTCTCTTATCCTTCTGCTCCTCTCCGAAATTCTTCTCAGAGTCTCGACATCTATTTCGATGTTGAAATGACCTGCATTCGCAAGAATCGCTCCATCCTTCATCCTTCTGAACTCCTCCTCCCCTATCACATCTCTGTTTCCGGTTGCGGTTATGAAGATGTCTCCAACAGAGGACGCATCCCTCATTTTCATGACCTCAAATCCATCCATCAGAGCTTCAAGAGCTCTCACCGCATCGACCTCGGTGACAATGACTCTTGCTCCAAGCCCTCTTGCCCTCAGTGCTATCCCTCTTCCGCACCATCCATATCCTGCGACGACAACAGTTTTTCCTGCTATGAGCATGTTTGTCGATCTCATCACAGCATCCCATGTGGATTGACCGGTTCCATAGCGGTTATCGAACAGATATTTTGTTCTCGCATCATTCACAGCTATAACCGGAAATTCAAGAGCACCATCTCTTTCCATTGCCTTCAGCCTCTTCACTCCGGTGGTCGTCTCCTCAGTTGCTCCGATGATATTTGAGAGAACATCTCTCCTCTCTGTATGCACTCTTGCAATCATGTCTCCTCCGTCATCAACGAGAATTTGGGGTGAGGCATCGAGAACCCTGTCAATTGCTCCGTAGTACTCCTCGATATTGCACCCTCTTTTTGCGTAGCAGAAGATTGAGGGCTCGCTGTTCAGTGCTTCTGCAACATCATCCTGTGTGCTGAGAGGATTGCACCCTGTCAGGTGAACTTCAGCACCTCCGGAAGCGAGAGTTTCCGCAAGAACTCCTGTTTTCGCCTCAACATGGAGCGCCATGCCCACAACAATTCCCTCAAGAGGTCTCTCTCTTTCAAACTCCTCTCTGATCTTTGAGAGAACTTTCATGTTCATTCTTGCCCATTCAAGCTTCATTTCTCCGCTCTTCATTCAACCTCCTCCGCAATTTTTTCTGCAACTCTCTGAGCCTCCTCTCTGATCCTCCCCTCATCAATCTTCAGAAGCCTTCTGTTCTCCATGAGAATCTCTCCGTTAACAACGACATGAAGGACAGAGCTGCTTGAGGCGGAATAAACGATGTTCGAAGCTATTGAGTGTCTGGGAATCATTCTGATATCATGAAGGTCTATCGCTATTACATCAGCGAGAGCACCTTCTTCGATTCCGTATTTCCATCCAAGAGCTCTCGCTCCGTTCACAGTTGCCATTTTCAGACACTCTTCAGCAGGAAGAACAGAGGGATTTCTGAGAGCACCCTTGTGAATGAGGGCGCATATGTGCATCTCCTCCATCATATCAAGATTGTTGTTCGAGGCACAGCCGTCTGTTCCTATTCCCACATTCACGCCTCTCTCAACCATCTCGGGAACCGGAGCAATTCCATTCCCGAGCTTCAGATTGCTTGTGGGACAGTGTGACACATGAGCTCCAGCCTTTTTAATGAGCTCCAGATCCCTCTCATTCACCCAGACGCAGTGATTGAGAATTGTTCTCTCATTCAGAAGGCCAATTCTATCAAGAAGCTCAACCGGAGAGCCATTTTCAACTTCCTCTCTGCTCTCCGCACAGTGTATTGTCACTCCTGCACGGTTTCTCTCTGCCCTCTCCCTCACCTCCGCAAGAAGCTCCTCCGAAGCAGTCGAGGTGCTGTGAGGACCGTAGAGGATTTTGAGTCTCTCGCTCTTTCCGCTCCACTTTTTGAAGAATCTGTCTGTCTCTCTCAGCTCCTCTCTCCTCTTCTCCTCATCTCCGAGATCAACCATTCCGTAGGAGAGGGCAGCTCTGATTCCGGATGAGATAACACTCTCGGCAACCTCATCCATGTGAAAATACATGTCGCAGAAGCATGTTGTCCCGCTCTTTATCATTTCAACAATTCCGAGCATCGTGGAGACTCTAACCTCTCTGCTGCCCATTCTCCTCTCAACAGGCCAGATTCTCTCTCTGAGCCATTTTTCAAGAGGAATATCATCCGCGAAGCCTCTCAGAATCGTCATGCCAGCATGAGTGTGGAGATTCACGAAACCGGGAATTATCACGCAGCCCCTTGCATCGAGCTCTTCCTCCCCTCTTACATCATCTCTGCCGCAGTACTCTATTTTCCCATCCGAAATTCCGAGATTGATCCTCTCTCCTCTGAGATTCAGACC
>JACIWD010000116.1 GCA_014361165.1 Candidatus Mnemosynella bozhongmuii | reverse complement strand
TATAAGGGCGCCGGTAAAAGACCGGTTTGATAGGGCCGGGGTGTAAGCGGCGAGCCTTCGGGCGAGCCGTTCAGCCCGCGGCTACTAAAGCCCGAGCTGGGTCTCTCAGAGCAGACTCTGGGCGAAAACCGGTATCCTCCTGTCTCTTGCCAAGGTGGCGGAGTGGCTACGCGGGGGACTGCAGATCCCCTCTACGCCGGTTCAAATCCGGCCCTTGGCTTACGGGGACGGGCTTAGCGGCCAAAGCGGTGGGGAAACTCCTGGTCCCATTCCGAACCCAGAAGATAAGCCCACCGGCGTTCCGGGTTGTACTGAGGTGCGCGAGCCCTCGGGAAGCCCGGAAAGCTGCTAAGCCCTCCCCTTATTCATTTTCATTCAAAATGAGTTGCGAGACAACTTCTCTAACTTTTTTATAGGCCTTTGAGTCATCTGGAATTTCCAGAAGACTTCTGCCCCTTGCATTGAACTCAGCGACGACTTCATCATGTGGCACAAATCCGAGATAATTCATGTTAACATTCTCAGCAGTTCTTCTCAGCTCATCTTCAAAGCTCTCATCTATTTTATTTCCGAGAACATGGAATCTCTTTATCTCCTTTTTCACACTTCTCGCAACATCCCTTATTCTTTCAATCGTCCTCAGCGAGGTTTTTGAAGAGTCAGAAACAACAACGAGCTCATCGAGAGCTCCGGAAGTCTTTCTTGAGAGATGCTCCAGACCGGCTTCGCAGTCCATCAGAATGACATCGTATGAGTATTTCTTCAGGATGATCTCCTCAAAGGTTCTTCTGAGGTAGTTGTTTATCGCACAGTAGCATCCCTCCTTCTCTCCTCTTCCCATCACAAGCAGATCAAATCCATCCTGCTCATTCTCAAAGAGAAGAGTCTCAAAATCTGCCATGAACTTCTCCGGATTGACGGAACTCCCTGTATATTTCTCAACTATTTCAGCGAGAGTTCTGTATTTCTCAACCCCGAGAGCATCGGGAAGACACTCATTCGGGTCAGCATCAACCACGAGTATTTCAAGATCCTCCTCAAGAAGCCTTTTGAGCATGAGGGCAGCAATTGAGGTTTTTCCGACACCACCTTTACCCGCGACCCCTATGCTCTTCGTCATTCCTCAACCCTCTCCACGATCACTCTGTCTCCGTCCTTGCAGCTTCTGAGCTCTCCGAAGTCTCCTTTCATCTTTCCGAAGACATTCACAGGAGAGGCCGCTCTTATCTCATCTCCTCTGCTGACAGGAGTTTTTCCGAAGAAGAGGCATATTGCCTTTCCAGGAGGCCAGTATGCTATATCTCCGAGCTCAACAATCTCGCTTGCCCCCTCTTCCAGCTCAGCTTTCACTCCAGTTGAGAAGTATATCTCGTCGCCCCATCTCTCCGCGGTTGAACTGATCGGGAGAGCCTCCCAGATTTTTCTCGCTGTTTCGGTTTCCTTCAGCTCTCCCTCAACAGTCACATCTCCAACTTTAATCCTTATTCTCTTCATTTTCAATCACCTCTCTGTTCACAATATTTGGAGGGACCATCCCTTTTAAGGCTATCAGAAGATTTTCA
>JACIWD010000115.1 GCA_014361165.1 Candidatus Mnemosynella bozhongmuii | reverse complement strand
GGTCTGAATCTCAGAGGAGAGAGGATCAATCTCGGAATTTCGGATGGGAAAATAGAGTACTGCGGCAGAGATGATGTAAGAGGGGAGGAAGAGCTCGATGCAAGGGGCTGCGTGATAATTCCCGGTTTCGTGAATCTCCACACCCATACTGGGATGACGATTCTGAGAGGCTTCGCAGATGACATGCCACTTGAAAAATGGCTCAGGGAGAGAATCTGGCCTGTTGAGAAGAAGATGAGCGAGAAAGAGGTGAGAGTTTCCACGATGCTCGGAATTGTGGAGATGATAAAGAGCGGAACAACATGCTTCTGTGACATGTATTTCCACATGGACAGCGTTGCAGAGGCTGTCCTCTCATCCGGAATCAGAGCGGGACTCTCTTACGGAATGGTTGATCTTGGAGATGAGGAAAAGCTAAGGAAAGAGCTGAAAGAGACTGATAGATTCTTTAAAAAATGGAATGGAAAGAGTGAGAGGCTCAGAATTCTATACGGACCTCACAGCACATCAACTGCTTCGGATGAGCTTCTCGATGAGGTGAGGGAGAGGGCTGAGAGAGATTCCGCGATGGTGACAATTCACTGTGCAGAGAGCATGGAGGAGGTTAGGGGTGAATCTCCGGTTGAGATTCTCAGGAAAGCCGGACTTCTGAACGAGAGAACGATTCTCAATCACTGTGTCTGGGTGAATGACAGGGACATTGCGCTCATTCAAGAAGCCGGAGCCCATGTTTCACACTGCCCCTCAAGCAATCTGAAGCTCGGGAATGGAATTGCTCCGGTCCCGAAGATGATTGAAAGAGGAATCAATGTGGGAATAGGAACTGATGGATGTGCTTCAAACAACAATCTCGATATGATGGAAGAGATGCACATCTGTGCTCTCATTCATAAAGGAGTTCTCAGAGACCCCTCAGTTCTTCCTGCTGAGGATTGCCTGAAAATGGCAACTGTGAACGGAGCGAGAGCTCTCGGATGGAAGTATGGAATCGAAGAGGGGGCTCTCGCAGATTTGATAGCAATAGATCTCAAAGACATCAGGATGACCCCCAGCTATTCAATCGCTTCAAACATCGTTTATTCAGCTTCAAGCAGCTCCGTCCTCCATGTTCTCGTCAACGGAGAGGTTCTCATGGAGAATAGAAAGCTTCTGAGAGTTGACGAGGAGAAGATCAGAGAGGAGGCTCTGAGAGTTGCGGAAAAAATTGCGGAGGAGTTTGAATGAGGAGTGGAGAGATGAAACTTGAATGGGCAAGAATGCACATGAAGGTTCTCTCGAAAATCAGAGAGGAGTTTGAAAGAGAGAGACCTCTTGAGGGAATTGTGGTTGGAATGGCACTTCATGTTGAGGCAAAGACAGGAGTGCTTGCAGAGACTCTTGCTGCCGGAGGAGCCGAAGTTCATCTGACCGGATGCAATCCTCTGAGCACGCAGGATGATGTTGCAGAGGCTCTCAACAGAGAGCCATCAATCTTCTGTTATGCAAAAAGAGGGTGTGACACTAGAGAATACTATGAGGCGATTGATAAGGTTCTCGATGCCTCGCCCCATATTCTCGTTGATGATGGAGGAGACATGATAACGAGGGTGCACACAGGGAGGAGAGATGTGCTCTCCAGAGTCATTGGGGCGACTGAAGAGACAACAACTGGTGTGAAGAGGCTAAAGGCAATGGAGCGAGAGGGTGCTCTTGAATTCCCGGTTATAGCTGTGAACGACGCAAGAACGAAGTATCTGTTTGATAACCGATATGGAACCGGTCAATCCACATGGGATGCTTTGATGAGAGCAACAAACCTTCTAATAGCTGGAAAAACTGTTGTGGTCGCTGGTTATGGGTGGTGCGGTCGGGGAATAGCACTCAGAGCAAGAGGGCTCGGAGCAAGAGTCATTATCACCGAGGTTGATCCGGTAAGGGCTCTTGAAGCTCTGATGGACGGATTTGAAGTCATGAAGATGAGAGATGCCTCCTACCTCGGAGATATCTTCATAACTGCAACCGGAAACAGAGATATCATAGGAGAAGAAGAGTTCAGAAGAATGAAGGATGGAGCAATTCTCGCAAATGCGGGTCATTTCAACATTGAGGTGGATGTGGAGACCCTGAGAAAAATTTCGGAGAGGAGCAGGAAGATAAGGGAGAACATAGAGGAGTTTCTGGTTGATGGAAAGAGAATCTATCTTCTTGCCGAAGGCAGGCTTGTGAATCTCGCTGCAGGAGATGGGCACCCTGTGGAAGTGATGGATATGAGCTTCTCAAATCAAGCTCTTTCAGTTAGATTTCTTGTTGAAAAGGGAGAAGAGCTTGATAAGCGTGTTTATCCTGTTCCTCATGAGATTGATGAGAGGATTGCGAGAATGAAACTTGAAACTCTCGGTGTTGAGATTGATGAACTGAGCGAGGAGCAGATAAGATATCTCAGTGGGTGGAGAGATGGCACATAGAATCGCAAGGCTTGATGAATTCGGAGAGCTGAGAATAAGCATAAAGAATGTGGAATATTCGATTGTTGACGATGAGCCAGTAGTTCATATTTTCGGAAGGGACGAGAGGAAAAGGGTGAGGAGGATAGACGTTTTCGGATTTGAGCCATATTTCTATGTTCCAGAAGAGGAGGAAATAGAGGATTTCAGAATCAGGAGGATTGAAGGGGGATACACCGGAATAGATGGGAGAAGGCTCAAGAAAATTGTTGTCAGAAGGCCTTCTGATGTGAGAGAACTGAGAGACAGATTCTCGAAAAGTTATGAAGCGGATATTCTCTTCACCCAGAGATTCCTCATAGACTCAGGGATTAAATCTGCAGTCCGAGCCCCTTCCGAGAGAGCTCATTACTCCGAGCTCAGAGCTTCGGATGAGCCAAATGTTGAGAGCAGGATTTTCATCATAGACATTGAGTGCAATGATGAGAGAGGATTTCCGGATCCAAAAAAGGATGAGGTTGTCTGCGTGACGGTATGGGACAGTTATTCAAATGATTTCGAG
>JACIWD010000114.1 GCA_014361165.1 Candidatus Mnemosynella bozhongmuii | reverse complement strand
GAATGGTATGAGGGCTTCGCTTCCCTATTTCATTCCCTTTCCCTCTCTGATTGGAACAATGGGTGCAGTTATCATTCACAGAGGAATGATTCCCAACAGAAAGGCTCTTCTCGAACTCGGGGTCAGCGGGCCTCTTGCCGGATTGATCGCTTCAGTAATCGCAGCTGCAATAGGTCTGAGCCTTCCTTTCGAGGTACCCCCGGAGTCAGAGGCGGTCCTCTATCTTGGAATCCCTCCTCTTTTCCTTCTGATCTCGAAGCTCGTTTCTTTTCAGGGAGAGTTCCTTCATCCAGTTGCATTTGCCGGATGGGTTGGAATGCTGGTGACATTTCTGAACATGATTCCTGCGGGACAGCTTGACGGAGGTCATGTTCTGAGAGCGCTTGTCTCGAAGGAGAAGTTTGAAAAACTTTCAGCTCTCACTTCAAACCTGATTCTTGTTTTCGGCCTTCTTCTGATGATTCTCGGAAGAAACGGGTCTCTCTGGATCATCTGGGGTCTGATTCTGATCTTCTTCTCAAGAAGAGGCCATCCCGATCCTGTGGATGATGAGGAAGAGGTAGATTTGGCGAGAAAAATAATTGGAATTTTGAGCTTCATACTCGCTCTCCTTTGCTTTACTCCGGTTCCTTTCGAAACCAATATATAAAATTTAGATTATATCAGTCAAAACGATGTTAAAACCCCGGGAGGTTTAGAAATGACCGTGGTATCCCTCACAAGAATGCTGAGAATGACTGTGGGGAATCCAATTACGAGATGGATCATAAGGAGGCTAATTAAAGAGGATGAGAATACCGGGAAACCCATTCTTGAGCTCCTTCTCGAAAGATATGTTGATGAAACCAAGAAGCTCAAAGGTATTTGCATGCTCTATTACCCTCTCATCTCCTTTGTCCTCGGTTCTGGTCAGAGGATATTTGGAGTTAAGAATGAGGATTTCAGAAGCTTCTTCAAGGATGGAGTGAAGCGCAAGGGTCTGGTGAATGTTCTTAAGAGCATCTCGCAGTATGGAATCACGAAACCACAGAAGCTCTCGGCACCTTTTCTTGTTGTCTGGGATGTGACCTATGGATGCAATCTCAAATGCGAGCACTGCTATGCAACAGCAGGGAAGATGATGGAGAATGAGCTAACAACTGAGGAGGCGCTGAATGTCATAGATCAGCTCAGCAGAGCAGGAGTTGTTGCCCTTGCATTTGCGGGTGGAGAGCCGCTGATAAGAAAGGACATCTACGAACTCTGCAGCTATGCTTCATCGAAGAACATGTATGTTGCCATTGCAACCAACGGGACCATGATAACAGAGGATGTTGCGAGAAAGCTTGAAGAGAGTGGAGTGAAGTATGTGGAGGTCAGCATCGATGGTTCAAAAGCCGAGATTCACGACAGATTCAGAGGTGTGGAGGGAGCATTTGAAAGAGCGATAGAGGGAATAAGGAATCTGACCAAAACGAACATTCAGACTGCCATTGCCATAACCGTAACAAGAGAGAACTTCCACGATTTTGATAATGTTGTGGATCTCGCTCTTGAACTCGGGGTTTCGAGAATCGTTGAATTCAACTTTGTTCCGACTGGAAGAGGAAGATTCATAGCGGAGAAGGATCTCAGACCTGAGGAGAGAGAGGAGCTCCTCAGGAAGATGTACAGAAAATCCCTTGAGCTTGGTGGAAGGCTCGAACTCTTTTCAACTGCTCCCCAGTATGCGAGAATTGCGCTTGAGGAGACGAAGAGGAGAGGAGAGGGAGAGATTTCCTTCACATTCTACGGAGGAAGAGTTGACAGAAGAGTTGCTGAGATAGCAGAGTTCATAAGCGGATGCGGTGCGGGAAGACTTTACTGTGCAATCACTCCGGATGGAAAGGTGAAGCCATGTGTCTTCATGCCAATCATAGTTGGAGATCTCAGGGAAAAGTCATTTCAGGAGATCTGGGATGAATCCGAGCTAATGAACATGCTCAGAGACAGGGAAAATCTCAAGGGTTCGTGCGGAAAATGCTCCTATCGCTATGTCTGCGGAGGGTGCAGATCAAGAGCCTATGGATATTTCGGAGACCCGCTGATGCCAGATCCAGGATGTGTGAACAATCAGAAGTTCTTTGAAGAATTGCTCAGTACGGAGGAGTCTAAGGAAGCATGCGAGTGTGCATGAGAGATGACAGAAAGAGAAAATTCACCATAGCAGCACTCTCATCCCTCATCCCTCTCGAAATTGTGAGAGAACCGCAGAGAGATGTCATGCTCTATTCTTTCTGCACTCCAGAGAAAGAGAGAATTTACAGGGAGGTTGACGAGAGGAGAGGAGAGGGAATTCTCTTTGCTGCAGGCGGACCCCATCCAACCGGAGCTCCGGGAGAGGTTCTCCAGCACTTCGATGTTGTCTTCATAGGTGAGGCTGAAATTTCCCTGCCTCTTTTCGTGGAGAAGCTGAAGAGGGGAGAGAGCATAAGGGACGTTCCCGGAATTGCATTCAAAGAGAACGGAAGAATCAGGGTGAATCCTCCTCCACCTCCGGTTGATCTGAACGAGTTTTCCAAGCCATACAGATTCAGAGCTCCGGTGGAGATTTCGAGAGGATGTCCGCACTCATGCAAATACTGTCAGACTCCGAGAATTTTCGGAAGAAAGATGAGATTCAGAACACCGGAGAATGTTGAGAGGATGACGAGAGGCTACCGGGAGGTCAGATTTATCTCTTCGGATTCTTTCAGCTACGGAGGAGAGAGGAGAGTCGAGTGGATTGAGAGGCTTTTCAAAATGCTGGAGGACAGAAAAATATACTTCGGGACCTTTCCATCCGAGGTCAGACCGGACAGCATCTCAGAGGATATCCTGAGTCTTGTTGCGGAATACTGCGAGAATAAAAGCATTCATATCGGAGCACAGTCCGGAAGCGAGAGGGTTCTCAGAGAAATAAGAAGGGGTCACGGAGTTGAGGAGGTTTATGAGGGATGCGAGAAGATTCTCTCTTACGGACTCAAACCTGTTGTTGATGTCATCTTCGGTCTCCCGTGTGAGAGAGAGGAGGATCAGCTCATGACGCTTGAGATGGTAAAAGAGATTGTCAGGATGGGAGGAGAGATAAGATCTCACTATTTCTTCCCTCTTCCCGGGACTCCTTATGAGAATGAGACTCCGGT
>JACIWD010000113.1 GCA_014361165.1 Candidatus Mnemosynella bozhongmuii | reverse complement strand
TTCAGAGGAAGTTCTTTGGCTCCGAACATCCTGAAATGGCGGAGACCCTTCGCGGTCTAAGTTCAGCGAACCTCAAGCTGGGAGATTTGGAAAGCGCATACAAACAGGCAGAGGAATCCCTGAAGATGTGCAGGACCTTTTTTCTTGTGATCATCCAGAAGTAGCTCTCAGCATGCGCTTGCTGGGGCAGATCTATGAACAAGAGGGGAAGATTGAGGAAGCCTCCTCCCTTTACCAGGAAGCCTACAGGATTCAGAGAGAGGCTCTGGGGGAGAATCACCCGGAAACCAGGAAGACTGTTCTTCTATTGAAAGAAATTGGACTCAAAGGGTAACCAGAAGAATAAAAGGTGCTCATCAAGAATTTCAAACCAATAAAGGAGATCCTGTGACTCTAAATAACCTTGCAAGAACACCCCTTTTCCGCAAAATTTCTCTCTGCTCCTCGGGCGTTTGCAGATACTTGTCCTGAACGGGAGAACCCGTAGCCAGGCTCTCTTCACGCTGAGAATTGTGCCTGAAGCCCCTCCGCTCCATTTCCTTTA
>JACIWD010000112.1 GCA_014361165.1 Candidatus Mnemosynella bozhongmuii | reverse complement strand
AAGATTTCTTGCAAACAAGTAAGTATAAATTTCAAAGAAATCTCTTTCCGTCCCGAGATGGGTTAAATCTGCACTTCTTATGCCATCCCATCCAGAGAATTCGAGCATCCTGACAAGATTCGAGAGAATAATTTCTCTGCCCTTTACGTGCTCAGACTCTACAAGTCTTTCACTCGTTCTCATGAACTTTGGGAGTATCTCCACCTTCAGATCCCTGAATGATATCACACCCACGTAGTTCTGGAATCTTATTCTGCTCCTGAAAACCTGAGCGATGTTGAGCTTTTCGAGGTATTCGATGGAGTTCTTGGTCAGATAGAGCTTGGATTCTTCGAGATTCACCCTTTCGTCTTTTCCAACCTCATACTTCACTTCCGTGTATTCGAAAGTGGAGTAGGTTTTCATAGTCAATCCTTTGATTCAGCCACTCCTTCAAGTTCGGCTAAGAAGTTATTCCCTTCTACTTCCTTAAACTCGATATAGTTATCTCTTACTTGGACGAATCTGCCGTTGAGGACATCTGCGATCCTATCTGGGCTGTCGTAGAAGTACTCCTGCAGCAGAGGTAGGATTTCGTGATACCAGATAAATTTGAGTGTAGTTATTGTGCTATCTCTGTCAACCGCATCTTTCAGCTTAAGCAAATAGCTATGGCCAATCTGATGGTCTCTATCATACACTCTCTTTATTCTCTCGTTTAATGCTCTCAACGCGTTTATAGCCAGTTTTCTAATCTCCTTGACCTCCTCAGAGACGTTGACTTCCAAAAGCATCTTTTCGAGAATACCATAGTCGGGCATCAGCTCGATAAACCCAAATCTACGGCGGAGGGCAACATCTATCAAAGCTATGCTCCTGTCGGCAGTGTTCATGGTGCCGATGATGTAGAGGTTTGGTGGAACTCCGAACCTCTCTTTCGAGTAGGGCAGGGTTACAGTGATTTCGTTTTCAGCGAAGAGCCTCTTATCCGCTTCGAGAAGAGTTATCAGCTCACCGAAGATTTTGGATATGTCTCCCCTGTTGATCTCGTCTATAATTAAGTAAAATTCAGGGAAATCACCATTGAGAGCTTCTCTAACCAGCTCCTTCTCTTCTTCATCCAATTCCGGTAAACCACTGTCTACTTTCCATCTCTTTTCCACACCGGCATAATCCAGAAGAGCATTGTATGCATCTCTGCAGAATCTCTTGAAGATTCCATCTTCTATTTTATATGTGATTCTGCCTTCCTCGTCTGTAACTGGCCTTATACCTTCAACGAATTCTTCATAAGAGTATGAGGGATGGAATGTAACAAATTCAAAAGTTTTCAGTTGTTTAGTTGTTTTTTCGTTTATAAGTTCTCTTACAAGATTAGTTGCGATCCATGTTTTCCCTGTTCCAGGAGGACCGTAGAGAATTACCTGTTTCTTGTGTTTTAACAGGTATTCGATTTTTTGTCTTGTGATTTCATCGATTTTCGGACTTTTTGGTTCTTGAGTCGCTCTTAAGTTTTCCATGTAAGTATTTACTTGAGATGAAGCTGTAGGGTTCTTAAATTTGCTTAAATAGAAGGCAGCTTCAATCATACTTTCAATCTGCAGCTTTTTGTTAATCTCACTAAGGGCTTTTAGTAAAGTGATGTACTTATCAATGTCAGTGTCATCTCCAAAGAATCTTTTAAGACCGAGCTCCTTTAGCAGTGGTTTAGAAAAAATCCCACGATAAGCTGGTATGAATACGAAAGGATTCATTACACATAGCCAAGAACTGACAGTTGACAGTTTTGTGTTTCTCTCTTTAGTAACTCTCTCTAAAGGCTCTCTAATTCTCTCAATTTCGTTCACATCTCTAATTTTTTCAGCTTCTAAACGAATACTCCTAAAGCTTTCTCTATTGAGAAACTCAGCTATTATTTTTTCGTTTGTTTTTACGGAACCCCATATCCAGAGAATATGTTCTCCTGTCAGAGACCTTAACTTTCCCATGAATTCACCGTCTATTAGTCTAACGTCCTCCTCACTGATATTGTCTTTTTTGGCAAATTCTCTCAATTTCTCCAGATTTTCGAATACAGCATTTTTTATTTCTCGCCATTCGTCTTGATGCTTTTCTTTTTCGTTCTTCAGTATCCTTTCTAGAGCTTCTTTATCCATTCTTCCACCCCTTAAGAAAACTTAAAGCATCTCCTCCCACAAATGCCAATGATAAATATTTAAAATTTAGAACTATACTATTTAGTTTTACCGTCAATCATTTTCACCCACTCAACTTGATGTCAACACCGTCATACGGTTGCTTGAGTGAACTTCCTTACCCCAGTTCGAATTTTCTCCAAAGTTTTTGAACTGTGCAGCCGTTCTCTTCGATCTGATAAAATCCCGAGGTTCCTGCAGCCAGATCCCTTTAAATTCTTCGCAAATCTTTCCAAAAAATGCAGATCCATGAGGGACTTCGAAGAAAAGTGCGATAAAAAGGAGAAGGGCGTTGAAAATTTTAATTTACGTCGGGGGAGGGATTTGAACCCTCGCGGCGCGAAGCGCCACGGGTTTAGCAGACCCGCGCCTTAGCCACTTGGCTACCCCGACTCTCAGTGGTGGGCGCGTCCTCGGTGGCCGGAGGGGGACAGCAGGGAGACTCCCTCCAGCGGTTCTCCTTCCCGCAACCCCGCAAGCGCCGGTTGCCTGCGCTTTGGTCTGCTCCCTTCCGGGCCTGAACCGGTCCGCGCAGTTAAGATGGAGGAACCGTCTCTCCAGACAGCCCCTCCATCACACACCGGCCAAGCGGGACGGGAATTCACTGTTCCACCGGAGATCTCCCCGCTGACTCTCCGGCGCCCTCGGACTTCGCCCCCCGCATATCGGCGATTTCGGGTCACAGGTGACGCCGAACCACCCGGGCTAGCCCACCAGAGATACTTATATTATCACCACCCTCTAATAAATTCATCGGATGTGATGAACATGGATGAGCTCATGGGTTACATCACGGGAAATCCGAAAAGGGAGAAAATAGTTGAGACACTTTCCTCAGGAGCTCTGAAGCTTCATGAGATCTCAAAGATTACGAGAACTCCCGAGGGAATTCTCAGAAGAATTCTGGATGAGATGGTGGAACGCGGAATTTTGAGAGAGGATGAGGAAGGCTTTAGGCTTACTGAAGAGGCTGAAAAGGCTCTCGCAAGGCTCAGAGGACTATGAGAGAGATTGAAGAGGTGGAGCGAAAATACGGAAGGCCCAGAGAGCTTTATTACGTTGGCTTCATGAAGCCGAGGGAGTTCAGAAATCTTGTTGAGAGCATGGAAAAGGATGGAAGGAGAGAAGACGTCACACTTTTTATTTTTCTCAACTCCAAAATCGTTGCAATCGAAAAGCACACCCATCCAGCTGGAGTCTGCAGAGCTCCGAGCGGAGGAGTTCTTCCAGATGAGGATCTCGAAAGTGCAGCCCTCAGAGAGGCATTCGAAGAGACAGGTCTTGAGGTGAGGCTTGAGAGATATCTTCTGAGAGTTCATGCAACCTTCATCTGCGGTGAGGAGATGAGAGAGTGGACATCGCATGTCTTCCTAGCGAGAGCAGTTGGAGGAGAGCTGAATCCTGTTGATAAAAAGGAGATAAGAAGAGCCCTTCTTGTGGATGCTGAGGATCTTAAGGGGAGGATAAGAAAAGCTCTTCTTGATTCCGGTTCGGGAGGACTCACGTACCGTGTTTTTTTGACTGACATGGCATTAATGGAGATAGAAGCCCATGAGAAATCTCGTGAGGGCTCCAAGCAGGGTTGCTATTGTGAAGGTCAGGAGAATTGTGTAGAGAGTTCCTCTCTTTCCGACCTCTCTTATCATCACCGCAATTGTTGAGAGGCATGGGACATAGAAGGTTGTGAAGACCACGAAGCTCATCATCTGGGCTGCTGTGAGAACAGAGGAGAGCTCATAGGTTCCCATGACCTGGGCAAGCATTATCAGTGTGAGCTCCTTTCTGAGAATTCCGAAGATGAGAGTGGTTCCAACCTCTTCAGGCAGATCGAGAAGGGCTGTAACCGGCTTAAAGATGATATTTATCAGCTCATCCGCTCCGTAGAACTCGATGAGGGAGAGAAATGCACTTCCGGCTATGAGAATGGGAAATGCAATGTATATGAACTCCTTTGCTCTTAGCCATGTTTTCATGATGACACTCTTCACGGAAGGTCTTCTGAGAGGTGGAATCTCCATTATTATTCCGTAAATATCTCCGTAAAAAGTCTTGCTCAGAAAGAATCCGGTGAGAATCACGACTGCAATATTCAGAAGATATACTGCAAGTGCTGCATGGAGTCCTATGAAGTGACCCACAAGACCCAGAATAACAACCGTTCTTGCGGAACAGGGAATCATCACCGCAAGTGCTGTTGCAAGGAATCTCTCCTTACTGTCTCCAAGTGTCCTTGTTGCCATGACAGCAGGGACGCTGCAGCCGTATCCGAGAACAAGTGGGATGATTGCACCGCCATGGAGTCCGATTCTGTGAAAGGCTCCATCCAAAAGAAATGCAATTCTCGGAATGTATCCGGTATCTTCGAGAATGGAGAGAATTATGAGAAACGGTATGAGGTAGGGGAGAACTATTGCAATTCCACCCGAAATTCCGAGAAGAACTCCGTTGGCAAGATGATATTCCAGAGAATTTTCTGGAAAATTTCTTAAAATCTCTTCTGAGAAGATCCCGAAGATCTCGATGAATCTCTCCTCGATGAGTCCTCCAACCGAGAAGACAATGTAAAAAACTGAATAAAGGATTAGAGCTGCGATGAGAAATCCGAGATATTTGTGGGTGAGAATCTCATCGATTCTCTCACTGAAATCCCTTCTCACATCCTTTTTAACCTTAACACATCTTGAAAAGGCTCTAAGAGCGATTGAATGCCTCTCCGAGATGATGATTTCATCAGCACTTCTTCCATGAGAGCTCTCCAGCTCCCTTCTTAGCCTCTCGATGTCCTCCTCTCTTCTCAACCTCCTCAGAATTTCCGGATCCCCTTCAAGTGCCTTGAGAGCCACGAATCTTGGAGAAACCTTCAGCTCTTCTGAAGAGCTCCTGACAATCTCTTCAGCCATTTCCACGATTCTCTCAACATCTCTGCTGTATTTCAGACTCCTCCTGATTTTTCCTCCCTCTTTTGCCACTTTAAGGGCGATGTTGAAGAGCTCCCCTATGTTCTCTCCTCTTGTGGCAACCGTGGCAACAACGGGAACTCCGAAAAACTCTGAAAGACATTCGGTGTTTATTTCCATGCCCTTCTTTTTTGCCTCATCCATCATGTTCAGACACAGAACCACGGGTATCCCCATTTCCAGAAGCTCGACTGTAAGGCTCAGCCCTCTCAGAAGTGTGCTCGCATCAACAACATTTATCACAGCATCCGCTTCTCCTCTCATCAGAAAATTCCTAGTCTCCCTCTCTGCATCATCGGTTGAGGACAGCGAATAGCTTCCGGGAAGGTCAACAACGATAAAGGGTTCCGGCTCTCTGACATAAGAGCTCAGATATTCAACTGTTGTCCCCGGAAAATTTGCAGTCAGAGATCTGAAACCGGCTACCTGATTGAAAATTGTGCTTTTTCCACTGTTTGGCTGACCCACAAGAGCAATTACGGTTAAATCTCCTCCACGATCACTCTCGATGCTATACCCCTCCCCAGAGCTATCTCTCTTCCGTCAATCTCAATTAAAATCGGTCCGTGAAAGGCTGCACTTTTCAGAACTTTCACGATCTCTCCCGGAATTAAACCGAGATTCATCAACCTTCTCCTCTGACCCGGAGGGGCATTGCAGGCGACTATTCTGACTCTCCTCCCCTCTCCAACCTCGCTAAGTGGCATCACATATGAAAAATCCCTCGCCTCTTATATAAAATTTTGGATTGCCTAAAAATGTTAAACACATCTAAAATGAGGGGAGAAGAGAGCAGAGGGCCTCATGAAGATGGAAGAAATACGGGCGCGACGGGATTCGAACCCGCGACTTGCAGCTTAGGAGGCTGCCGCCCTATCCTGGCTAGGCCACGCGCCCACGAAAACCCTCAGATTCTATGACCTCTGAAAATATAAATTTAAAGGTCTTGAAGCATGAGAAGAGAGAAACCAAATAATAAAAGTTAAAAATTAAAGCTGCAGATATCATGATGAGGAGCTGAATGAGGGGTCTCTGTGCGGAGCGAGAGAGTTAAAAGTGGAATTCCGGGGTTCGATGAACTGTGCAACGGAGGTCTTCTCAGAGGAAGGAGCTATCTGGTATCCGGAACTTCAGGAGCTGGAAAGAGCATCTTCTGCAGGCAGTATCTTTACAAAGGTGCAGCCGAGTTCGGGGAAAACGGAATTCTTGTCACCACAGAGGAACTTCCCGAGGATATAAGGGAGGATTCCCTCGCTTTTGGCTGGGATTTTGAGAAGCTTGAGGAGGAGAACAAGATTGCAATAATTGACGCAACTTCGGTGAAGATCGGAATTCCCTCCAGAGAGAAATATGTGGATCTGAGACCTTTTGACATGAGATCCCTTCTCTCTCAAATTGTCTCAATTCAGAGGGAAATTAAAGCCAAAAGAGCAGTCATAGATTCAACAACCGCAATGGCATTCTCTCTGGACTCTCTTCCAAAGATCAGAGTGGAGTTTCTGAGACTCACCGCAACGCTGAATCTTCTTGGAATGACCTCGCTGCTGACATGCGAAATAGAGGATGAGAAAAGTCTCTCCAGATTTGGAGTCGAGCAGTTTGTTGTGGATGGTGTCATAGGAATGTATTATCAGAGAGTTGAGAATGTGAGAATCAGAAGCATCGAGATTTACAAGATGAGGGGAACAGGTCACAGCACAAAACTCCATCCCTATGACATAACGGAGAATGGAATAGTTGTCCATCCATACGAGGAAGTTTTCAGACCGTTCTGAATTCATATCCTGAGAAATCTTCTCGCATTCTCGCAGCAGAGCAGCTTTGCCTCCCTCTCATAACCAGAAGAGATGAGGAGATGCGCAACCTTGGCAACGCTCAGAGGATCTGAGGGATATGCCCCGAGATCACTGTCAACAATCAGCCTTTTCTTCTCCTCCTCATCACATCTCTCAAGAATTCTCAGGATGTCCTCTGGCTGAAGCTTCCCTGGCTGAACCGTCAGTCCTCCGTATGCTCCGAAATCGAGAGCTCTTTTCAGAGTCCTCTCATCAAGATGATCTATGAGAACCCTCTCGGCACTGACATCGAACTCTTCAAGAATTTCAAGAGTTCTTCCGAGAATCTCCTCCTTATCCCTTCTCGGAGTGTGAATCACAAGAGGAATGTTGTCCGAGATCTCCAGATGGGACTGGAAGATGCGCTCCTCCAGCTTCATGCCACTCTGAAGACCTATTTCTCCGATGCAGACAACCCTCTCATCTTTCAGAATCTCCGGAAGGATTCTGAAGATGTTCTCAACTCCATCTTCCGGAATGGCAGAGGGATGAATTCCGATTCCGGCAAGCACATTAATTCCATTTTCCATTCCCCTTCTTACCTCAAATTCAAGAATCCTGTGATAGTGTTCAAGAAGGATTTCCGGTGTCGTAACTCTCATTGGAGGGTGGGCGAGAGAGACGACATTTCTGATTCCCGCAATTCCCATCATCCTGAAATCCTCTGGACCTCTCTCATCCATGTGGGTGTGCGGATCTATCCACCCGTAGAGATACTTCAATCCCGAACCCTCCTTACCGTTATCTCATTTCCACTCTCAAGCATTCTCATGATGATGTTTGCTATTGCGCTCCCCTTCTTTATCCTTATGTCTCCACTTCTTCCAACAGTTGCTGTGAAGAGATAATCGTCTCCGCAGTAAACCTCAACGGTCTCTCCAACAAGATCTCCGAGGTGAAGTATTATTGATTTTGAGGTCTCCTCTATCTCCGGTCTTATTACCTCCTCTCTCGAAATTCTCTCCCTGTCCTCCCTCTCATCCCTCTCCACAACATCTATGCTCATTCCCAGAGATCTCTCTATCTTCTCTATCGTTTTCCCTCCCTTTCCAAGAACCCTCGGAATATCTTTTTCATGGAGGTAAACCACCGCCTTATTCGGACTCACAACCTCAACTTCAACTCCTCTCCTGGCATATTTCTCGATCTCTCTCTTCACCTCTCTCGAAGCAATTTTCAGCGCGCCTTTTTGAGCTCTCTCCCCTTTGATTGGCATCACAACAACCTGCTCTCCGTAGGTGTATATCTCGTACTCAACCTCACCGGTTTCGAAATCAATTATCTCTATAACCGGTCTCGCAAGGTCTGCCTCGAACATTCCGTGAGGCACCTTCACGGTGAAGTTGACATCATAAACCTTCTTTATCTGACCCTTCTCAATGAAGATCACGGTGTCAACTATCTGCGGAATCATTCCGAGCTCAACTCTTCCTATAAGTCTCTGAAGAGCATCTATTGCTCTTGTGGCATGAACAACACCTATCATTCCGACTCCGGCAAGCCTCATGTCCGCGAAAATCTTGAAGTCCCTCGTTCTTCTCATCTCATCATAAATTGTGTAATCCGGCCTGACGAGAAGGAGAATCTCTGCGGTGTTCTCCATGCTGCCCTCAAGAGGTCCGTACTGCGTTATTTCATCGGAAACCTGAAGGTCTCTCGGACTCTCCATAGTTTTCACAAGGAATCCCTGCTTTGCAAGAAATTCAGCAACTCCTGCCGCAAATGTTGACTTTCCGGCTCCGGGCGGACCAGCTATGAGAACGCCTCTCTGCCTCTCCACAATTCTCCTTTTCAGCTCTTCGCTGAATCTGTAGTCATCTATGTTTACCTTCACCAGCGGTCTGACAGCTGTTATTTCCATTCCATCCGAAAAGGGAGGTCTTGCTATTGCAATTCTGATATCCCTCCACTGGGCAACAGTCACGCCACCTCTGTCGATCTCGATGAAGGCATCCGGATCCTTCTTGCAGATCTCTATTATCTCCCTTGCCATTTCTCTGAGCTCCTTTCCGCTGAGCTTCTCGCTTCCTATCGGCTCGTATCTCATCTCCTCTATCGAACCTCTCTTGGCCATTGGAACAACTCCCTCTTTGAGATGCACTGACATGGTTTTCTCATCAAAGAAATCGAGAAGTCTCATTCTCGGTTTTGCATGAGCCTCAGGTTCAAGATATATGACCTTGAGCCCCTTTGCTCTCGCTATCTCGGCCTGAACCGCATCGCTTGTTATGAAGGTTGCACCGAGTTTGAGAGCAACATCTCTGATTATCGCATCTATTGCTCCGCTGTGCGCCATTCTCACATCCTCAAGAGATGGCCTCTCTCCGTAATACTCCAGCTTTATTTTTCCTTCTTCGCTCATCTCCCTCAGTCTGTTGAGCTCCGCAAGACCGTTGAAACCCGTCTCCTTTCCCTGATTGGCCTGATTTTCAAGTTCAGCGACTACAGCTTCCGGAACGACAATCGTGGCTCCCTCAAGCTCTCCTCTCTCAACCATTTCTGTTATTCTTCCGTCAACGATCACACTTGTATCAGGAACGACCTTCATTGCTGTAAACCTCCTCGGGATTGAAAATTCTTTCCATGATTATCTCTCCGCTCAGCCTTCTGAAGAAACAGCTTCTGTATCCCTCGTGACATGCTCCTCCTCTCTGCTCTACCTTCAGAAGAAGGGCATCTCCATCACAGTCAACCAGAATGTCCCTCACCTTCTGGGTGTTTCCGGATATCTCTCCCTTCTTCCAGATTTTCCTCCTCTCCCTGCTCCAGTAGTGCGCCTCTCCTGTTCTCACTGTCAGTTCGAGAGCCTCTCTGTTCATGTAGGCAAGCATGAGAACCTCTCCGCTCTCGAAATCCTGAACAACCACGGGAATGAGTCCTCTCTCATCAAATTTCAGATTCACGGACACAATTTTTTAATATTCTCTTTATCTATTTAACACAAGTGGTAGTGTGAGGGGAGAGCTTCTCACCACGGGGATAGAGACGCTGGACGCTCAGCTAGGGGGAGGTCTTCCAGCCGGAAGCACGGTTCTGATTCTCTTCGATCCCGGTGCAGGATATGAGATTTTCTCAGCCCATTTCACACTCGGAACCCTGAGATCAAACGGGAGCGTCTGTTATGTGAACACGGACTCTCCTGTTGAAGAGATTGTGGAGATTTTGAGAGAGTTCGAAGGAAATCTGGAAAAATACATTGAGAGTGGAGCTCTTGAATTCATTGACATTTACAGCGAGAGATACGCGAGCATCTTTCCCGAATACGCGCTCAGGACATCTCGAGATGATTTTTTCGGTGGTTTTGATGCCCTGACATCTCTGAGAGAGATCCTTCTCGATGAGAGAAGGAAGGGTAAAAGAATCATTGTTGACACTCTCTCTTATTTCCTCAGATCTTACGATGAGAAGGATGTTGCGGATGTTGTCGAGCTCATGGGGGTCTCGGCCAGAGCTTCAAGGAGCATTCACTTCCTCTTCATGTCACGCGGGATGCACAGCGAGGCTCAGGAGAACATGATGAAGCATCTGTGCGATGTCGTCATCGAGCTCATAACTCGCGAAGATGGGACTCAGATCAGGAATTATCTGAAGATTCTCAAAATGAAAGGCCATTTCCCGAGCAGAACGATGATTCCCTATGAGCTCACCGAGAGAGGAGTTGAGGTTGAGACAACAAGGAGATTACTTTAATTTTTTAATCTCTCTCATGAGCTCTCTGTGCAGGGAAACTATCAGATCGCTTATGACTCCGAACATGAAAATCTGAAATCCGGTGATGATAAAGAGAGCTGTGAGGACGCTCAGCAGACTGTGTGTTATTCCTTTCGTCCACTCAACAACAACATAGATTCCGCTGATCAGTCCGATGAAAATCATGAAGATCCCGAGAAATCCGAAATACATCAGGGGGTTGTGCATCTTCATCATCCTGTATATCGTCAGACCTATTCTCATCCCATCCCTGATGGGATTCAGCTTCGTCTTCGTTCCTCTCCTCCTTCTGTAACTTATAGGAACTTCCACAACCCTCAAACCGTTTCTCACGCTCTCTATCGTCATCTCAGCCTCTATTTCGAATCCAGATTGCTTTAAATTCAGCTCCCTTATTTTCTTCGTTCTGAAAGCCCTGTAACCCGAAAGAATGTCATTTAAAGGCAAACCGTATCCGGTTGAGAAAAGAATGTTCAGAATTCTGTTTCCGATGAGATTCAGAAAGGTGAAGGAGCCCTTCTCGTAATCAGCGAATCTGTTTCCTATGACGTGATCGGCTCCTTTTCTGACCTCCTCCACAAGCCTGAAGGAATCCTCCGGAAGATATGTTCCATCTCCATCTATCATCACTGTTATTTCCTTATCTATCATTTCCAGAGCCTGAATTATTGCTGAGCCCTTCCCTCTGCCCTTCTGGAGAACAACTCTGGCGCCCTCTCTTGAGGCAATCTCCCTTGTTCCGTCAGTGCTTCCTCCGTCAATCACGAGGATATCCGAATATCCGAGCTCCCTGAATCTCCTCACAAGTTCGCCTATCGTCTCGGCTTCATTGAGCGTTGGGATGAGAATGCAGACGTCTTCCATCAGAGAGCTCTTGAGCTTCATGAAACATAAATTTTTAGAAGTTCACAATCTTCACAGCTCCGCTCTGAATCTCCTCTTCCGTGAAGCTCAGATGTCTGACCTCTCCACCGCTCTCAATGGTGTAATCCCCTATCATCCTCACATCATACGGCATATTCGAGGAATACGGAACTCTGACCTCATAAACTCCATTCACGGGCTCCACCTCGTTGTAATACGTGAACGTTCTGCCCGTATTTGTTTCAATCGTCGCATAGATCTTCACTGTCTCCTCTGCAGTCCCTCTTATGACTCCTCCTTCAACCCTCTCAAATATCTTCACGTATGAGCTCGGAGGAGTTGGATCGTAAACAACCGCATAGTAAGCTCCCATTTGGGTAAGCGCAGGATTTCTCAGCTGGCTGTAAAAGTCAGCTGCAGAGCTGTAGTTGCTCTGATAGAAGGATGTTATTATTCTGCCTGTTCCCAGATTTGCCACTTTATAGCTGACAACATAATTCTCAGATTCATGAATCAGTCTGAAATGCTGTAGACCGCTTCCATCGAGATAATGCAGTTTTCCGAGAATTGTGGAATAGAACTTGGGGCTGTTGAACGGAAGCCCGATCGTGTGGTTGAAGACAGAGACATTCACAACTGTGACGTAACCCTCCTCGTCCTCTGCCCAGACTCTTATGGCATGATATTTCAGAGATGCCATCTCTATATCCGTCACAACATACTTCGATCCGAGGTCATCGAGGATTTCAAGGGCGACACTCTCGTTCATCGATGTTAGAAATTCCGAGGCAACCTTTGCTCCCTGCTGGAATGGATTTGCATTGGGAATTCTGTGAGCTATTGCCGTTATCCAGTGTCCGTAGTCCCACCAGCTCATGACACCGTAAGCTTCATCGGGATAGGGATAACGCTCGTTGAAACCAACTGGATGATAGATCTGATAGTAGAAGTCCTCGTAGAAGCTTGCATTCGGAGTGTTCTCCCTCATCCAGAGAAGCGAGTAATACCAGTCATCATTTATCGTTGAGCGAGATGCCTCAAGTGTCTCGGCGGAGCTCTGGGAATTCGCGGAGGATGCGGTTGGAAAAATCAGAATGAGAATGAGGATGACTCCCGAGATCAGTTTCGAATAATCAGCTCCCTTCCTGTATTTCTTCCTTCCCTTCTTTGTTCCTGAGACCTCTGCCTCGCGGAATCTGTAAAATCCTGTTCTCTCCAGAATGACATCTGCAATGACTCCTGAGAGAACTGCTGAGACAGCTCCGAAGTAATATGAAAATCTTATCTGACCTGCAAGAGCAGCGAGCATTGAAACTGACCATATGAGGATGAGGAACGCTCTCTCATCTCTCCTCCTCACAAAGGTGTAGAGAAGGTAAAGAATTGAGACCATTGAGAAGAAGAATGTTATCGAGAACTGATTCCAGGCTCTCGCAAGCGTGAACTCTCCGTTCTCGATGAAGAAGGGCTGAACCTCCGCAATGGTTCTGCCGTATGCTCCGGGGATTAAAACTCCGATGATTCCCCTGACAACTGGAGCATAGAGGAGATAGAAGATCACAACCGAGAGAACTCCGAGGAGAAGAATGATGAGGGAGGAGGCATCCTCTCTCCTTATTCCCGCTCTCTCAAAATATCCTCTCTCATGAAGGAGATCGATTGCAACGAAAACTGCTGAGATGAGGGCTGATAGGAGCAGAACGAGGAGCTGAAGAACTCCGTAATGCGTCATGGAGATTCCGGGGAATTTGAAGGAGAAGGGAAGATAGATGATGGAGGCGACGATGAAGACAAAAAATCCGGTAACTCCGGCCACCTTCGGATCCACTTCAAGGTATTTCTTCAGAACAAAGAGAAGGAAGATGAAGAGGAGGAGTAGAGGGGCGAGAATGAAGCCTGCAGCCCAGGAGAGAAGATACATTCCGAGCGAGATTCCTCCAGCAACCGGGAATATGAGAGTCCTCCAGTTTCTGATCTTCTCTTTCAGATCTCCATCTCTAAGAACGTTCATCGATTTCAGGAAGAATGCAAGAGTCGTAACTGTCCAGAAGGCCTCCCAGATGTGGTGGTCGTTGAAACCCAGAAGGCTGCGGTAGAGGAGCTGACCCGGCATGACTGCCACGAGAAATGCAGCAATCACCCCGGCTCTTCTGTTCGAGAGCTCCTTCACGAGAAGATACGTGGGGAGAACAAGAAGGGTTCCGCCGATAGCTGGAATGAATGCGATGACCCTTCTTATCGATTCCACATCAGAGGCTCCTGTGATTTTGGCCAGAAAAGCTCCGAAATAAACGACGAACGGTCCGAAATGCGTGTAGGTGCCATACGGGAAGTTTGTGAATGCGTCAAACCAGATTCTTGAGGGAAAGTTCCTCACGGTGCTCTCTATGAGCCTTGAGTAATACCACGGATCGTTACCTATGAATCTGACCTCCTCACCGAAGATTGCACTCCAGGGGTTCAGAACTCTCAGATAAATGCTCACAATCATTGCAGAGACAAGAAACAGCCAGTGCCAGTGCCTGTGAAGAATCTCCCTGTTCATCGGTGAGAGTAAGAGCAGGTGAAATTTAAATTTTTCTCAAATTCTGTGAGCTCAGAGATGAGATTGAAGAGGTCTCCCTCATTTTGCGGCAAAACAAATTCTTTATTTATCAGGAAAAATAAGTAAAAATTGGATGATTGAAGAAATGTATGTCAGAGGAGTTGAGATAAACTATTACTTTGTCTGCAGGAGAAAACTCTGGCTCTTCAGCCACAACATAAATTTTGAGAATGAGAGCGAGCTTGTGAAACTCGGGAGGCTGATTCACAGGGAGTTCTACGAAAGGGATGAGAGGGACGTGAGGATAGGTCCAATAGCGATTGATGCTGTGAGAAGAGGTGAAAATCTCGAAATAAGAGAGGTGAAGAAGTCAAAATCCATGGAGGAAGCAGATTTTTATCAGCTCGCATACTATCTCTATTACCTCTCAAATCTCGGGATAGAGGCAAGAGGGGTGCTGAGCTACCCAAAAATTAAGGAGAATGTTGAGATTGAGCTGAATGACGAACTCTTCAAGGAGATTGAGGAGATTGTTGCCGGGGTGGAGGAGGTTAAGAGAGGAGAGATTCCTCCGGCTGAAAGAGGAAAGAAGTGCAGAAAGTGCGCTTATTTCGAATTCTGCTTCACGTGAGGCTGGAAAGATGAGCAGAAGAAATTTTTACATTTTATCTGATGGGAAGCTGAAGAGAGATGAGAACACGATTTATTTTGAGAACAAGGATGGAAGAAGAGCGATACCAATAAATTCAATCTACTCAATCTACGCTCTCGGCTCTCTGAGCATAAGCTCAAAGGCACTGAGCCTTCTGGCAAAAGAGGGCGTCCCAGTTCATTTCTTCAACCGTCATGGCTACTACATTGGCTCTTTCTATCCCAGAGAGACCCTCATCTCCGGAGAGGTTGTTCTCAGACAGGCGGAACATCATCTGGATGGGAGGAAGAGGCTCTATCTTGCGAGAGCATTTGTTGAGGGCTCTGTAATGAACATGGCGAGAGTTCTCAGAAAGAATGATTTCGATGACTCAGAAGTTATCTCAGCTCTTCAGAATCTTGAGAGTGCAGAAAGCATAGAGGAGCTCATGGGAGCTGAGGCGATTGCGAGAAATCGATATTACGGGAACTTCGACAGGATTCTGAAGCACATGAAATTTGAGAGGCGAACAAGAATGCCTCCCGAGAATGAGGTTAACGCGATGCTCAGCTTCGGAAACTCGATGCTCTACGCTTCAGTTCTCTCCGAGATCTATCACACTCAGCTCCATCCAGCGATAAGCTATCTTCACGAACCATCTGAAAGGAGATTCAGCCTCGCTCTCGACATTTCCGAGATTTTCAAACCGATAATAGTTGACAGGCTTGTATTCTCTCTTGTGAACAGGAGGATAATCACAGAGGAGGATTTTGACAGCAGATTTAACGGAGTCCTTCTTAATGAGGGGGGGAAGAGGAAATTCATCAGAGAGTTCAGCGAGAGGCTCGGGGAAACCGTGAAGCACAGGAAGCTCGGAAGGAATGTTTCCTATCAGAGACTCATAAGGCTGGAATGCTACAAGCTTGTGAAGCATCTTCTCGGAATCGAGAAATATGAACCTCTTGTGATGTGGTGGTGAGATTGTACGTCATCATAGCATACGATGTGAATGTGCAGAGGGTTAACAGGGTGAAGAAGTTTCTGAGGATGTATCTGAACTGGGTTCAGAACTCTGTTTTTGAGGGCGAGATAACCGAGGGAGATCTGAAGGAGATCAAAATGGGTCTTGAGAGGATTATAAACGAGGACGAGGACATGATCGTGATCTACAGATTCAGAACAAGAGACGCTGTTAAAAGGGAGATTCTCGGAACTGAGAAGAGCGAGATAGGGGATATTATATGAGAGGTTTGAATTTTTTACATCTCTTTCAGAATTACAACCTTGTGTTTTTCTGATTTTTGCTCAATTTACTTACTTCTTTGTTTTCCAAGATTTTTGGTTTAAACAGCCCTATGAGCTATGAAAATTGAAACACTTCTGTTAAAGTATTTCCACATCGCTTTCAATCTCGTCCAAAAGTCCATGTTCTGAGCTATATTTAAGATTCGCTACCACAATTCTGTGTTTTGAATCATAATCAAAAACATTTCCGAACCTATCTTGCAGGGCAAAATATTTCCAGTAAGGAATTGAAACCAAATATCTGTAAATTTCTATACCTCTACCTTTTTCAACAGCTTCAATAGCTTTTTCATAATACTTTCTTGGAACGACTTCCAGTCCCTGAAACATCTTGTAAAAATGCTCTTCGCTCTCAGATTTCTTCAGAGGTTGCAGAGTTTCAAAAAGTTTTAAAGCATCATCTTTGTATTTTTCAATTTCCTTAAGAAGCTCTTCTTTAATTCTGGAATAAGCCCCACTTACTAAATCTGGGATGACCGACTCTTTAAGTTTCTCGCCATTCAAATCATTCAAAATCTTTATGCTATCCTCTACAACCGAATATGGTTTGTAAACCTTTCTGTCTTTCTCAGAACCTTCAGTCAAAACATAGACATCAGATATTTTATTGTGTTTCCATCCCTGTCTGTTCACCCTTCCAAACCGTTGAACAAGGGCATCAAGGGGTGCGGGTTCGGAGAGAATTGTCTGGAAGCTTATATCCAAA
>JACIWD010000111.1 GCA_014361165.1 Candidatus Mnemosynella bozhongmuii | reverse complement strand
CGCTGTGCCCGTGACGCTCACCCCGACCTGGCTGAGTTGGAGCTCGAATTGCACGGTGACGCCTCGGTTATCGGAGATCGTGCCCACCCAACGGCCGGAGATGGTGCCGCTTTGGCTTTCGGTCACGCTAACCGTGTGCATGGCACTTGCGATCTTTCCGCAGTTGTCGGTGACGGTGACCCCGATGGTGTGGGAACCGGCGGTGCTGAAGGTATAGGTGGCGGTGGGTCCGGTGGCCCCGAAGCTCCAGGTGTAGGTGTAGGGTACGCTTCCACCAGTGGCTGTGGCCGTGAAGGTCACGGGCTGGCCGGTGGTGGCGGAGGAGGGGCCAGAAATGGTCACCGTAGGATTTCCGCTAAGTAGACAGCAACCAGCTAGGCACCTCCGGCGAGGAACAAAAAGACCATGGGGAAAAACTTCTTAAATGACATGACGATCTCCTTCTTGGCGGGACTGTCCCAAATACAGCGCGCCAAAATTATCTAGCCGCGAGAGGAAAAAGCCTTTGGGCCCCTTTTGGCCAG
>JACIWD010000110.1 GCA_014361165.1 Candidatus Mnemosynella bozhongmuii | reverse complement strand
GAGTGTCGAGAAGCTGAAATTCAATTACTCCGATTAATAATGGAGAAAATGCGGGTAAAATTAAAATAAATGAGGGTTTCAGTTTTCTCCGGGTGATCAGATGAGCTGCAAGATTGCAATACTCGGTGGAACAGGAGATATAGGAGAGGGACTTGCCCTCAGATGGGCAATTGCCGGACATGAAATAATAATAGGATCGAGAAGAGAGGAGAAGGCGAAAGATGCTGTTGAAAGATATCTGAAGATTCTGAAGGAAAGAGGATACACGGATGTGAAGATGAAGGGGATGGAGAACAAAGAAGCAGCTGCTCAGGCAGAAATTATCGTTCTGTCGATACCCTATGAGCACACTCTCTCAACTCTGGAGCACATAAGAGATGTTCTGAAGGATCAGATAATAATATGTCCGGTTGTTCCAATGGAGAAGAGGAAGGGATATTTCATATACGCTCCTCCGGAAGAGGGTTCAGCAGCTGAAATGGTTCAGAAGGCTGTTCCGGAGACCTGCAAGGTTGTTGCCGCATATCAGAATATTGCAGCTGACAAGCTTGCAAATCTCGATCTGGAGATAGATTACGATGTTGTGGTCTGCGGACCCAAGGAGGAGAGGAAGAAGGTGATGGAGCTTACAGAGCAGATGGGCAAGCTGAGAGCTCTTGACGGTGGACCGCTTCCTGCTGCAAGAATGGTTGAGGCAATGACTCCGCTCATCATAAATGTTGCCATGAAGAACAAGATGAAGGACGTATCGATAAAATTCGTGGAGTGAGTGGAGATTTTTAAATCTCCACCTCCTCAATCTTC
>JACIWD010000011.1 GCA_014361165.1 Candidatus Mnemosynella bozhongmuii | reverse complement strand
ATAAAATGGGGAACTCTTCTGAACATCGTTGCGAGCTGGATAATCTCTCCTATCGCGGGTGCTTTTTTCGCTTTCACAATCTTCTTTCTCATCCGGAGATTCATTCTGGAAAGAGCTGAAGAGATAGGGAGAGTTGAGAAGATCTTCGCATATCTTCAGGTCGCCTCTGCCTCTTATGTTGCCTTCGCCCATGGTTCAAACGACGTTGCAAATGCAGTCGGGCCTGTTGCGGCGGCTCTCGGACTTTTTGGAACAGAAATTCCGAGATGGCTGCTTGCAATCGGAGGTCTCGGAATTGTCATTGGTCTCTCAACATGGGGTTACAGAGTCATCGAAACAGTTGGGGAGAGAATAACAACACTCACTCCAACAAGAGGCTTCAGTGCAGAATTCGGAACAGCTTCAACCGTTCTGATCTGCTCCTCTCTCGGTCTTCCGATATCCACAACTCACACCCTTGTTGGAGCGGTCATAGGAGTCGGGCTCTCCAGAGGTCTTGAGGCAGTAGATTTAAGTGTTGTCCGCAAGATAATATATTCCTGGGTGGTGACTGTTCCGGTTACAGCTATCGGAACACTCCTCCTCTACATAATCCTTGAAGCGGTGATATGAGATGGTTAGGGATTTCATAAGACCGATTTTCGAGATATTCGGAAAGTCACCTTTCGGACCGATTTACGAGCATGCGTTAAAGGGGAAGGAGACTGTTTATGCTCTCAAAAAGGTTGTTGAAGCATGGTGTGAGGGGGACATGGAGAGTGTCGCTCAGCTTGCTGAAGAGGTCTCAAGGCTTGAACATGAAGCAGATATCATAAAGCAGAAGGTGAGAGAGAGACTCCACGCAGCGGTTCTCCTGCCAGTTGACAGAAATGATGCACTTGAGTTCCTCAAACCTCAGGATTCTATTGCAGATAGTGCAGAAAGGGCAGCAGAGCTCATATCTATAAAAGAGAATGTTGTGCTGACTGAAAATCTCAAAAGGATGTTCAGAGAGATGATGGAGAAGACGATTGAGTGCATCGATGTTTATGAGGCTCTTGTTAAGGAACTCAGAGATCTTCTCGAGTCCTCTTTCAGCAAGAAGGTTGTTGCGAGAACGGTTGAGGTCGTGCCAAAGGTGGAGGAAATAGAGCACGAGATAGACATCGTAGAGATGGAGATGCTCAAAGAGATCTACAGATCAGAGGAGGAGCTCGGAGCTGTGAATGTTTTCCATCTCTATCATATCATCGTCACTCTTGCAGATGTCTCGGATAACACCGCAAGAGCTGCTGACAGGCTGAGAACGATGATTTACAGGCCAACGTGAATGACTTTGCCCTCAGGCTCAACCTCTTCGAAAATCTCTCCCGTGAAAATCAGAACTTCTGTATCTTCATCAAGCCAGCTCTCTGGAGGAAGTCCTGCTTTCAGGCATGTTTGAGTCAAAAAGGTCTTTGCATCCCATCCGTACTCAGTGGCGACCTGGGGAAGAAGAAGTCCCTGAAAGATTCCCCTCCTTACAATTATACCGTGTTTTCCGATCTCAATCTTATCCGGTCTCTCCTCAGCTCTGCATATGAGCTTCTCAGGTTCAGAGAGAATCGTAACGGAAATCCTTATCCTGCTCATCTCCTCAGCTCTAACTGGGAGAAATCTCGGATCCTCGAAAGCTGCACTGAGTGCAGCTCTTATGAGAGCTTCTTTCAGCGGAAGAATTGGATAAGGAAAGCCTATACATCCTCTGAGCTCTCCGTTCTTGTAGAGCGTCACGAAAACTCCTCTCCTCTCGTTGAACTTCTCCGAAAATCTGAAATCCTCTGACTTAACCCTCTCACCTTTCAGAGCTCTTTTTATCGACTCTCTCGCTATTTTAACAGCAAGCTCCCCTTCGTGAAGTTCAAGCATGATTAGATTTTTAACTCCTTCACTCTCATAAATCATCTGGTGGTGAGAGAGGGAGGGCGGCTCCCGGCTCAGTGCCGAGGAAAGTTCCCCCACCGTTAATTGGCGAGCACCCGCAAGGGTGCAGGGCGAGAGTCCTGGCTTCCCGCACAGAAACGACACGGGCGCAGGGTAATGCGAGGATGTGCTCCGCAATGCGGGCACTGAGGTCCCCTGCGAACCGATGAAACGGCGGAGCCTCGCCGGTGCAAGCCAAAAAGGGGTATCTCCCCGGGTGGGCGCTCAGACGAATGCCGCCAAAACAAAAGGGGACTTACTCCCCTCACTCACCACCTCTGACATTTCCTCTAGCAAGAGATGCAAAGATTCCTATGATGCAGAGAACTGAGAAGATCAGGAAGCTGATTTTTGCGCTTTTCATGAAGAGATCATAGTTATCAGGAGTTATCGCCCTCTCGCCTATGTAGAGTGCAAAAATGAGCAGGATGATTGCCATGCTGAGAGTCTGTCCTACGACCCTCATCGTCGCAAGCGTTGCGGAAGCAACCCCATAGAACTTCTTTTCAACAGAGCTCATTATTGCATTTGTGTTCGGAGAGCTGAAAAGAGCAAAGCCGAAGCCGAGAAGCATGAGGTTTGCAACCATGAGAGTTATCGGAGTTTCCTCCTGAAGCCCTGAGAAAAGCATGAGTCCCAGTCCGGTGAGACCCATTCCGGTAGAGGCGAGAACTCTCGGTTCAATTCTATCCGAAAGCCATCCCGCAAGAGGGGAGAGGAAAGCCTGAACAGCAGGTTGAACAACGAGGATCGTTCCGGCTTCCTGAGGTGTGAGAGCCCTTATGTACTGGAGATAGAGACTCAAGAGAAATGTTATTCCGAATGTTGCCGAGTAGTGGAGAAGGGCTGCGAGATTCGAGAAGGAGAACGTTAGATTTCTCAGAAAGAGCTCAATGTGGAGAAGCGGAAACTTCACCCTCCTTTCATGAAGGAGGAAGAGGATGAAAAGAAGGAATCCGAGGATCATCAG
>JACIWD010000109.1 GCA_014361165.1 Candidatus Mnemosynella bozhongmuii | reverse complement strand
AAATGAGATATCAAGCTGAAATCCTCCGAGAGCTGGGCTTTCCTGAATCATGAAGGAGACTGTGAATTCCTCATTCAGCTCAGCATGAGCTGGAGAGGATATCAGGATGAGAGCCAGAAGAAGCTCAATCATCACTTTCACCTCGAAATGAGATTTATCAGCCTGATAAGGTCGAGAATGTTCACCTCTCCGTCATCATTCATATCAGATGTCAGAGTTTCTTCCTCCTCCAAGAGAATTATCTTTTTAAGTCTCATTATGTCCTCAACGTCAATCAAACCATCGAGATTCACGTCCCCGTATTCGTGAACTCTAACAGAACGATTGTAGAATCTATCCACTTTTATTTCTCTCTCATCTGGATTAACAAGCTTCGTTTCTTCTCTGTCTATCCAGAAGGTTGTGTTTTTATAGGCTCTCACAGTGATTTTCGCAAGCTCGAGTGCGGTTCCCGAGACGGTTCTCTGAGAGTAAACTCCTATGAGCTGAATTCCGTCATCAACCTCCACATAACCGAGAGACCAGTCCTCTATGGGTTCTCCTTTATGAACTTCGAGAAACTCAGCATTATCCGCTCTCAGAGTAATCTGAAACCCAGCAA
>JACIWD010000108.1 GCA_014361165.1 Candidatus Mnemosynella bozhongmuii | reverse complement strand
TTTATATTTATCTTCCGGGCATCTTCTGTGATAGACCAGTGCGTGAAATCCATTCTCTTCAAGAACCCTCTCCAGAATTCTCTCAAGCTCCTCCTTCTCATGAACTCCGTGAACATTCTTGGCTCCGAGTGCTTCGAGAATTCTCTCTATGCTCACTCCTCTCGCGTTGGGAGTTTTCTGAAATCCTGACATGGCTGCAGCCTCATTATCAACGATGATGAGAAGAATGTTTGAGTTGCTCAGAACAGCATCGAGGACCCCGTATATCCCGGAATGGAAGAATGCGCTATCCCCCATTATTGCAACCGCCTTATCTCCTCTCAGGGAGAATCCTCTTGCAATTCCAGCAGAAGAACCCATGTTCAGTTTTGCATCCAGAAGCTCATGAGGTCGTGCTCTCAGCCTCACCGAACATCCGCTATCTCCGGCTATGAAAATTCTTCCTTTAAATCTTCCGAGAATCTCTGAGATGTCTGCATAGGGACATCCTTCGCACAGTCCTGCGGGTTCTCTCCTCTCCTCAGAAACCTCGAAGACATTGCCTTCCCGGAAGCTCTCAATAGCTCTTCTCACATCCTCCTCTCTTAACCTTCCAATCTTCACATTTTGCGTGTCCTTTCCGAAAATTCTGGTTCTGTATCCCTTCAAATGCATTTCTGCTCTCAGAGCTCTCTCAACAAATGGCTCAACCTCTTCAAGCACGAGAATTCTCTCAAACTTCTGAAGTTTGTCTGCAAGGGATGAGGGTAGCGGGTGAAGCGTTTCGAGAGCAAGAGACTGCTCTCTCAGCTTGGTTGCAACGAAACCCGAAGCAATGATGAGCTCTTTCTGAGCCTCAGGAATCTCAATCCATTCGTCAAAAATTTTGGATGCCTCTCTGAGCTTATCATGCAATCTCCTGTGATTTCTCTCCACATTCTCCATTGTCGATATCCATCTTCTTCTCTCCTCCAGAAGCCTTTTCTCAACCCTTTCAGCTTTTCTGTACTCTCCCGAGGAATAGCAGAAATCCGCGGTTACCCTGAAAACCACGGGCAATCTGAGCTCTTCTGATAGCCAGGTTGCTTTTCTGAGCAGTTCGGGAGCTCTTTCATGAGAGGAGGGCTCAAGAACGGGAAGCTCCATGAAAGATGCAAGAACCCTGCTGTCCTGCTCATTCTGAGACCTCGTTGCTCCTGGGTCGTCTCCAACTATGATGAGCAGAGCCGCATTTATCCCTGTGAGATTTGCGCACATGATGGGATCAACTATGTGATTCATTCCAACATGCTTCAGAACGACAGCAGATCTCAAACCGGAGAAAGATGCGCCCAGAGCAGTTTCAACTGCTGAGAGCTCATTTACAGCCCATTCCGCATTCAAACCTCTTTCCATGAGAATTTCAGCAACTCCTGTCACAGGAGAACCGGGATGACCTGTTATGAAATCGAATTCCAGCTCTTCAAGAGCTCTCGCAATTATTTCGTCTCCGCGAAGAGATTTCATGATAGAGAAGTTGATTTCAAAAAATAAATAAAATTAGCGGAGGAACTTAAAGGCAATTGAGGATTATCTCCTCAACATCTTTCTTCTCAATTCTTCTCGGATTTCCAACGAGCAGTCTCTGCTGCCTCTCTATCACGAGTTCAGCGAGCTCGGGAATATCCTCCTCCTTAACTCCGAGTTCCGAGAGACCCTCCGGAATATTTATATCTCTTGAGAGCTCTCTGACAGCCTCGGCAGATTTTCTGGCAGCCTCTGCAACGCTCATTCCCTCGGTGTGGGCTCCCATAAGCCGGGCTATATCGATGAATTTCTCAGGAGCGCTCGGAGCATTGAATTCCATGACAGCGGGAAGAATTATTGCCATTGTAACACCGTGAGCGGTGTGATATCTTCCTCCCACAACCATTCCTATTGCATGGGTTGCTCCGAGTCCTGCATTCGTGAAGGCTATTCCCGCCATGAGACTTGCCAGTGCCATATCTCTTCTGGCCTCAAGATCCTCTCCGTTGTTATAGGCTCTTCTCAGACTTCTTGAAATCAGCTCGATTGCCTTTCTTGCGTAGAGGTCTGTAAGAGGATTTCCTCCATTGTAATCAGGTCTTGTCATCGCGCTTGCCCTGGTTTTTCTGTCATATCTTCTCGTTGTGTATGCCTCTATTGCATGCGAGAGAGCATCCATTCCAGAGGAAGCTGTTGCAGAGGGCGGAAGAGAGACTGTGAGGAGAGGATCAACGAGCGCAATATCAGGTCTCATGTATCTGCTTGAAATCCCGACCTTGATGTCTCTATCCGGTATCGAGACAACCGAGACAGGAGAGACCTCTGAACCGGTTCCGGAAGTTGTTGGTATTGCCACGATTGGAAGACCTCTCCCGGGAATCTTCCTGCCCTTTCCTGTTGGAGGTGCTATGTAATCAAGAACCTCTCCACCATGCCTGTAAATAACGTTAACAGCCTTTGCAACATCAATTGAACTGCCTCCACCGAGAGCAACTACGGCATCCGGTTTGAATTCTCGAAAAGCTTCGAGAGCATCTTCGAAAACGCTCAGAGAGGGTTCCGGCTCCACTCTATCGTAAACCTCGGCTTCAAGATTCTCATCAAGAGAGCTGAGAACCTCATCAACTATTCCGGCTTTCTTGACTCCTTCATCTGTTACGAAAAGAACTTTTGAGGCTCCGAACATCTGAAGCTCTTCCGAGAGTTCGAAAACAGCTCCCTCTCCAAACTTTATCTTCCAGGGTGTGCTGAAATCCCAGACTGTTTCGGGTTTGAACATTTCTATCCCCCTGATGATGCTCTTCCTTCATTTTTTAAAAAACTTCCGAGAAAACAATATTGAGAATATCTCCGTAGATGAGATGGAGAAGGAGAATTAAAACAGGGTGCTGAATGAGATAGATGGTTAGAGAATTTCTTCCGAGCCAGCAGATTTCATTTTTCAGAGGAAATTTCAGCTCTCCCGCGGGTTTGAAGAAATGTGAGAGAAGGGCTCCGGAGAGAAAAACTCCAAGCCAGGGAATCAGAGGGAAGTAATCGAGAGTGTAGAAGCCTCTCGGAATTATTCCGAGCCACAGGAATGCTGAGCTATCGACTCTGAGATCTGAGATGAATGGGTGAAGAGCGAAGACGATGAGAGCGGCAAGAAGGAGTGCTCTGCGATTGCTGAGGAGTGGGAGAGCGAAAAGAGGAGCGACGGAAAGAAAATGAAGGATTCCGAAGATGACGTAACCCTCTCCGATGAGAAGATAGCTGAGGACTGTTATCAGGAGAGCCAGACTTCCGAGCTTCAGAGACCTTCTCAGGACTCTACCCGTGCATCTCCTCCTTGAACACGAGATTCCTATTGAGAGACCGGAAATGAAGATGAACATTGAAGCGATCAGACGCGGGAAGAGATACCAGTAAAATCCACCGAAATCAATCTTCCCGAAATATCTGGCATCAAAAAAGAAGTGGTAAATGAGCATGAGGATTACTGCGAGACCTCTTGAGAAGTCAATCTCCCAGTATCTCATGAAGTGATCCTCAGGAAAGCATCATAGAGCCTCTCGGCAGTCTCAATTATCCTTTCTTTCTCCTTCACCCTCTTCAGCCTTTCCGGAATTCCCTCAGCTCCTTTTTCAGCACCTTTAAGAGCTCCGGTTATGGATGCTATTGTATCGGTGTCTCCTCCGCAGTTAACAGCTTTCAGCACAGCATCCTCAAAGCTTTCAGAAGAGAGGTGGCAGTAAAAAGCCAGAGGAACAGCTTCATAGCTTAGATAACTGTTTCCGAGCTCCTTCAGCGCAACCTCAACATCCTCCTTTCTAAGCTCATACGCAAGCCTGAGCTTCTCGGCAAAGAACTCGTCATAAGCTTCAGATCTCCTTATTGCTTCTTTCACCGGGTCTCTTCCATTCAGGATGCATGCAACTGCAACCGATACTGAGATGGCGGAAGCTATTGCTCCCTCTCCTCTGTGCGTGATCGAAGAGGATATGAGAGCGTAGTTCTCAACCAGATCGAGGCTGAAATTGTAGAGGAGTCCTATCGGAGCAGCCCTCATGGCAGCTCCATCTGTATTTGAGTGAATTCCGGAGTTCTTCCAGTGAACTCCTGATTTGAGAAGCTCGACAGCTCTTCTTGTCGTCGGGCCATATCTTCTGAAGCTCTCAAGAGCTCTCAGTCTTGAGGAGAAATCTTCTGGAGAAAAATAGATTGTTGAGGAGAGGGATTCGCAGAGTATCAGGGTCATTTCCGTATCATCAGTCCACTCTCCCGCTTCAAATCCGTCTGGAGATGGAAGAAAATCCCTGATCTCTCCGTATTTTTCCAGAATCTTCTCTCTGCTCATCCCTTCAACCGGCATGCCGAGAGAATCACCTATGGCAACACCCAGCAGACATCCGGTGAATTTCGATCTCATGAGCTCACATTCCAAGTTCTTCCGCTGTTTTTCCTCCTATGGAGAGATGCTTTTTGGGAACATCCACTATGATCACTCTCACCCGATCGGGCGAGAGTCCAAGAGATTTCTCTATCGCCTTCGTGACCTTCTCCATCATAACCTTCTTCTGCTCATCGGTTCTTCCCTCAAGCATGTAAACCATCACTATCGGCAATTTTCTCACCTCCTTTTAAATGAATCTTACCGACGCGGAACCAACTGAAGAAGTTATTCTGAAGAAATCTCCTTTTTCTGCTCTGACAGCCTCTGAAAGAGCTCCGCTGAGCACAATGCTTCCTTTTCTGAGAATCTCCGAACTCTTTGAAAGATGATTTACAAGCAGAAAAACAGCATTCAGAGGATTTCCGAGAACAGAGGCACCCGTTGAAGTTCCAATTATTTCTCCATTCTTCTCGAAGACCACTCCGAGAGAGCTGAGATCGATATGCTCTGTGGACTTCCCTGGACCGATGACGAAGCGAGAGGAGGAACAGTTATCTGCTATGACACTGGGAAGGTCAAATCTGAAATCCCTGTATCTGCTGTCTATGATCTCAAGTGCAGGCATTACCATTTCGGTTGCTTTTAAAACCTCAAGAGGAGATGAAAGAGGACCTTCGAGGTCTTCTCCTATGAGAAATGCAATTTCAGGCTCCACTTTCGGGTGTATCAGCTCCTTCAGTGGAATCTCTCCGCCATTTGGAACCAGAAAGTAATCGGCAAGAAATCCAAAAATCGGTGTATCTATTCCCATCTGCCTCATCTTTGCCCTTGAAGTCAGCCCGATCTTGTAACCGATGATTCTGTGACCTTTTGATTCCTTTCTTCTCCTTATCTCCCTCTGAATTTCATATGCTTCCTCAACGCTTATTTCAATCTCTTCCGTAATTTTCTCTGTCTCCTCAGCTTCAAGCTCGCACCTTTCAAGCTTTTCAGCAATTTCTTTTATCTTTTCCTCAGCAATCATTCACAATTTTCTATTCTTCCATAATAGTTTATATTAATTCTGATGCAGCTCACTCACTTTTCTTTTCAAGTTCATTCTGTATTTCAAGAACCTTTGTGGCCTCTTCTATAAAATCTCTCCATGATTCATGAAATTCGATGAGGTGCTTTATGACTTCATCAAAACTTCTGAAATCATACTGAATTCTGAGCACCATTAGCCTCTTCCAGGTTATCAATCTTGACCGTGATGTTGCGCGACTCCCTCACAGCTCATGAATTTCCGATTTCCTTTATTTATCCTTTTCGTGATATCATGTATTCGTGATGCACTATTTCGTGTTTTCATGAAATGTGAACTCAGGAATTTTCACATTCATGAAAACGCGAAGAATTGGAGAAGTGAAATTCAGCAAAAGAGATTTCAACTCCGGAATTTCGAGAATGCATCAGAAAGAGTGACTTTTGCAAAAAAGATGAGAGTCGAAAAAGTGCGCCGACCGGGATTCGAACCCGGGCTGGCGGCTTGGAAGGCCGCAGTCATAACCACTAGACCATCGGCGCACCCGAAGAGATATAGATGATTGAGGAGGTATTAAACTTTATCCTCTTTGACCCTCTTCTCTCTTTCTCCATTCCTCAAGCGGAATGCTGAACTTACGCTCTATTTCCTCTCTGTATGTCGGCCCTGAATTATAGGAGCAGAATGGAACTATTCTTCTCTTCTCATCCGGAGTTGCATAGTGAATGACGCATCTTCTGACCCTCTCCACATCGTAATTGTATGCATCCTGAAAGTGCATCGTTCCGATAAAGAGGGCATTCCAGTGGAACTGACCGAGAGAATGATAGTCCATGTTCCTGAGGAACTGCATTATGAGGTCTTTTAGATTCACAGACTTTGGAGCCTTCTCCTCATCTATATACTTCGGAAGTTCGGAGAGAGCCTTCAAAAGAATCACAGGCTTTGAAATCTTCTTCAGTGGAGCTCTTCTCAGACTCTCTGCTGTCTCCACGATAAATTTGAAGAAACCATCCACATCAACAAATCTCGTTATCGGGATTGCATTTCCATTCTCGACAAAGAGATATGTTGCAGCACCGCAGTGAGGATGAGCCGTGAATTCAATCTGAGGACTCTCGGTATAGATTTCCACAAGTTTTGAAATGGGAACCACACATGGAACTGGATAGAAATCATCCATTCTTATCATACCCTCAGTCTGCCTCTCTATTTCTCTGAAAAGGCCCGGTATTGTGATTCTGCCCTCAAGCTCCTTCAGAGAAGCTGCTCCTGTGAAGGCAACAGGCTGGAAATTCACACCTCTGATGATATCAACGTTATCTATTGCAAATCGAATTATATCTCCGAGCTGATGATCATTGAATCCTCTGATGATGGTCGGAACGAGAACAACTCCCTGATTGACCTCTCTGCAGTTATCTAGAAGCTTCTTCTTTATTTCCAGATGAGGTTCAACATCCTCTGTAACTCCATCGAAGTGGAGATAAAGGGTGCTCAGACCTGCTTCTCTCAGTTCTCTGAGGAGCTCCTTGTTCTTCGCAAGTATTATTCCATTTGTAGCAAGCTGAACCTGTTTGAAGCCCATCTCCTTCGCCATTCTCACAATCTCAACAATATCGTCCCTGACTGTTGGCTCTCCTCCGGAAAACTGCACTGCCGGAGTTGGAACAGGTCTCTCCTCTCTGAGATAGCGAAGCATCTCTCTTATCTGCTCAAGAGTGGGCTCATAGACATATCCCCGAACGTTTGCGTTTGCGAAGCAGAAGTCGCATGAGAGATTGCACCTGTTGGTCACATCTATGTTGGCTAGGACAGTTGAGCTGAGATGATTTTCGCACAGACCGCAGTTTGAGGGACACTCGCCCGTTGCCTTATTATTTGGATTCTCAACCCCTCTTCCATCGTAGGCATATTCCTCGCATCTCAAATAAAACTCAACATCCTCCCAGTAAACGTGCTCAAATCTTCCGTGCTCGGGACATTCCTTTGAGAGCATCACCTTTCCGTCCTTCTCAAAAATTAGAGCATCAACAATTTTTCTGCACTGTGGACAGAGTGATTTTGTTTTTTTGGGCAAACCCTTTTTCAGATTGCTAACATACCCCTTCATGAGCTTGACCCCTTTAAGATTGATTTCGCGGGATAGTTATTTTGGATGCACGCCTAAATAAATATTTTTAACGCTTACCGAACAAAATGTGATGCATGATTGAGATTCTGCTCAAGTCAGTATGGCTGATGCTTCCGGCATATGTTCCGAATCCTTCTGCTGTTCTTGCTGGAGGCGGAACTCCAATAGATTTTGGAAAGAGATTTTCTGATGGAAGAAGGATTCTCGGAGATGGGAAGACCTTCAGAGGTCTGTTTTTTGGAACTCTCTCGGGAATGGTGGCAGGCGTTCTCGAAAATTTTCTTGCTCCTATTCTGGGAATGCCGTCTTTTGGCGATTTCCCCGAGTTCATTATCGTTATCTTCTCCCTCTCATTTGGAGCCATGCTCGGAGACATCATCAAGAGCTTCTTCAAAAGGAGACTCGGTTTTGAGAGAGGAGCAATGTTCCCGATTGCCGATCAGCTCGATTTTGTGGCTGGATCTCTCCTTCTCTGTTATCTTCTTGCTCCTTCCTGGTTTTCCTCCAGTTTCACGAAAGAAGTAATCATAACCGTGCTTCTGATCACTCCTCTGCTTCATCTTTCGGTCAATTTCATAGGATACAAAATTGGAAAGAAGGATGTCCCCTGGTGAGCCAGTTCTGACCGAAATCAATATATCACATTATTCCGTTTTAAAAAATAAAAGAGGGATAGGGATGAATTTTCTCTCAATCAGGGATCTCAGTGCAGAGGAGTTTGAGGAGATTATAGAGACTGCCATTGAAATGAAGAAAGAGAGGAAAAGAGAGGATCTGCTGAAGGATAGGATCATAGGCTTGCTGTTCGAGAAGCCATCCACCAGAACAAGAGTGTCTTTTGAGGTGGGTATCAGAGAGCTTGGGGGGGAGTGCATCTATCTCGGACTCTCGGAAACTCAGATGTCGAGGGGAGAGCCGATAAAGGATACAGCAAGAGTTCTCTCCAGATATCTTCACGGAATCATCATGAGAACAGATTCTCATGAAAAGCTCATTGAAATGGCCAGGTATTCATCCATTCCGGTCATCAATGCTCTTTCAGATCTTGAACATCCATGTCAGGTTCTTGCAGATTTCATGACAATAAAAGAATTTAAAGGGGATTTCAGGGGTCTGAAATACGGCTGGATCGGAGACGGGAATAATGTGTGCCATTCCACAATTCTGGCTTCTGCAATGACGGGTGTCGAGATCACGGTGGCATCTCCCGAGGGATTTGAACCGGATAAATGCATAGTCAGATATGCTGAGAAGATTGGAGGGAAGGTAAGGATAACGAATGATCCCAGGGAGGCTGCAAGAGATGCGGATGTTCTTGCCACCGATGTGTGGGTTTCGATGGGGAGCGAGCATGAAAGAGCCATGAGACTCGTCAGCTTTGAGGGATTCCAGATAAATCAGGAAATTCTTGAGCTCGCAAAACCGGATGTGATAGTAATGCACTGCCTTCCAGCGCACAGAGGAGAGGAGATAACAGAGGATGTTCTTGAAGGAGAGCATTCCGTTGTCTTTGAACAGGCTGAAAACAGATTGCATGCTCAGAAAGCTCTTTTAAAGAGAATTTATTCTGAGAGAGAGTGATAATCTTGGAAAGGGATGATGAGCTTGAGAATCTTGACGATGAGGAACTGATGAGTGATCTTCATTACTGGAAACTTGAGCTTGAGAAGATGAGGCTTCTTGTGGAAAGAGAGATTAATGATTACCGGGTGGAGCTTGCAAAGAAAGAGATTGAGTTCATAGAGAGGCAGATTGAGAGAATCAGCAACGAGCTTGAGAGGAGAAGGAGAGAAAGGGAAGCAGAAGAATCAGAAGGAGAATGAGACTCTTTTTTCAGTTCCCCCATCTTTTTATATACCTCGCTCACAAATTTTTCATTCGAGACTCGAAGTGGAGCCTTGATGCGGGGGTTGCCGAGTCAGGCCAAAGGCGCAGGGCTTAAGACCCTGTCCCGAAGGGGTCCGGGGGTTCAAATCCCCTCCCCCGCATGAAGTTCCTTTTCCAACCGGTGCTGCTCTAAATACTATTTCTTTAAACCGATACAAATTATACATCCAGAAAGTTTGAAATATCATTAAAAAACATAAAAAAATGAGGGAAAAGTCATGAAATTTAATGCAAAAATTGGGGCTCTTGCAGTGTTCGGAATATCTCTGATTTTGCTCGTCTCCCTAACTGGATGTGCCGAACAGCAGCCAGCTCAGCCAGAATATCCGACAAAGCCGATAACGCTGATATGCCCCTGGGCAGCTGGAGGAGGAACGGATAGAACGGCGAGAATGATTGCAACCCTTCTTGAGGAGGAACTCGGAGTTCCCGTGAATGTTGTAAACCAAATTGGAGGGGGAGGCACAATAGGACATGCAGCAGCAGCAAACGCCAATCCGGATGGTTACACTCTCGGTGTCATAACATTCGAGCTCTCAACATTTGAACATCTTGGTGTTGGAAATGTATCCTATAGAGATTTTGAACCGATTTGTCTGTATAACAGAGATCCCGGAGCAGTTATCGTTCGAGCTGATGCTCCATGGAATTCATTATCGGAACTTTTGGGGTCGTGTCAACTTAACCACCTCAGATGATTGTAATATAACATAAACAGCCTGCAGAAAAGATTCCAGTTAACGATGGGTTTCTTAGCCGTAATCGAGCAGAAGAAAATTCTGATCCTCTGCTTTAAAGAAGAAAACACGGATTCAACCAGGCTTCTCTTTCCGAAACCCTTCGTGCTCGAACTCTAAACCCAGGCTCTCAAGAGCTCTTCTCAGCCAGGGAGCTTTATCCACGATGAATTTCGGCTTGTTTTCACAGTATTCAAGCACTTCCCTGACGAAAGACCTCGTGGTCAACCAGTTTCTCGCCGTGTAGACTCTCATCAGAATAAGCTCGTTCCTCTCAACGTCTATCGCTGCGTAGACGTAGTAATACTTCTTGTTAGCTTTAACGATTGTTTCATCAATCGCTATTAGATTTCTTCTCTTTTTCTCTGCTGAGATTGGAAGTTTTTCCTCGAACTTCTTTATCCACTTCCAGACGGCTGTATGAGAAACAGGATGAATCTCAGAAAGAATTCTGGCTGTCCTCCTTGTCGAGGATGTCTGAATGTAAGTTGCTATTCCGAGTATTCTAATTTCCGTAGGCACTCTTTCTCTTTCAAAGAGATTTAATTCCTCTATTAGCTTCTTCAGCTTCATCAAATTGGTTGAATATATTCTGGGAAAGTAAAGTTTACGGGTCC
>JACIWD010000107.1 GCA_014361165.1 Candidatus Mnemosynella bozhongmuii | reverse complement strand
ACGTTGTAACCGATGAAAGCTCCAAGCTTTCTTTTCCCACTATCGACCCTTTTACCCTTAATCGTAACCCTGACGTTGGCATCATCAAACCTGAGATTTGCTATTTTTGTTCCTGCTCCTAGGTTGCATCCCTCGGCAATGACGGAGTCTGCGACATAGTTCAAATGGGGCACATTGGAATTGTTCATGACGACGCTCCTCTTCACGACAGAGAACTCTCCAACAACACAGTTATTTCCTATCACAGACTTCTCGATCACACAGTTCTTTATTTCACAATCGCTACCAATTACAGCAGGCTTTCTTATCGTTGCATTGCTCCATATCTCCGTATTCTCACCGACTGAAAAGCCGATTTTGTCGAGCATGTACATGTTCACGTCGATGTAATCCCATGGATAGCCGATGTCATTCCAGTAGCCTTCGAGCAGGACAACACTAATAGGCTTCACCGAATTCATCATCTTTATCGAATCCGTCAGCTCGAATTCTCCCCTGGAGCTCTCATCAGTTCTCTCAATGAAATCGAGGATGGAGGGATCAAGATGATAGATTCCGGCATTGATGAAACCTCTGCCAGAACCGCTCTTCTCCCTTATTTCTGCAAGCCTTCCATCTCTGAAGATCACCTCACCGAACCTCGAAACATCCTCAGCGCTGACTGCAGCCATTGAATTTCCTCTTTCAATGACCTCTTCTATGGATCCATCGTAGAAAACATCCCCGTACAGCAGTATGAACTCATCATCAATGAAATTTCTGGCGGCATAAAGCGCAGAAGCAGTTCCGCTTATCCTCTCATCCCTGAAGAACCTGAGGTCATATCTCCTTCTTATTTCCTTCTCCAGGTAACCGACAACAACGGCTATCTCATCTATCCCGTGCTTCCTGAGCATCTCGATCTGATAGTCAAGCAGCGGTCTGTTGCAAACTGGAAGCAGAGCCTTCGGCTTGCAGTCGGTCAGAGGCCTGAGCCTCTCGCCTTTTCCGGCTGCAAGAATGACCGCCTTCATGGAACCGTCACGCTCTTAGCCAGATTCCTCGGCTTGTCCGGATCGAGACCTCTGAGCAGAGCAAGCTCGTAAGAGAGGATCTGCATCGGTATGATCTGAACTATGGGATTGAGATCTCCGCACTCGGGAACTTTTATCCAGTAATCGAAGATCTCGTGCCTCTCCGGAGAGACTCCAATGATGTAACCGCCTCTCGCCTTCACCTCTATTGCATTCGAGAGAGTTCTTTTATCACCCTTCGGCAGGAATGCTATGACCGGAGTCCCATCGCTTATCAAAGCCAGAGGTCCGTGCTTCAGCTCACCGGCTGCGAAGGCCTCTGCGTGGATGTATGATACTTCCTTGATCTTCAGAGCCGCCTCAAGAGCTGTTGCGTACTGCAGTCCACGGCCTATTAGATATATGTGCTCCTCCGTGTAAAGCTTCTCAGCTAAATTCTTCAGATGCTCCCTCATGGATCTCGAAGTGAGGTTGTAGAGATCGAGATACAGTGCTTTCATCCTCGAAACTATCTCATCCTTCCTTCCGGCGAAAGCATAAGCTAACATGGCCAGAAGTGCAACCTGGGATGTGAAGGTCTTCGTGGCAACGACGCAGATCTCCGGACCGACGTTCATCCTGAGAAAGCAGTCGCTCTCCAGCGCCAGAGAAGATCCGATCCTGTTCAGAACTCCAATAACCCTGCAGCCTCTGCTTCTGGCAGCCCTCACAGCTTCGAGGACATCATAGGTTTCTCCTGACTGAGAGACTGCAAACACCAGGGTCTTCTCTGAGAGAAAATCAACGTAGTTTTCGAATTCTGAAGCGAGAACGACATTTACGTGAAGATTCGCAACTCTTGAGAATATGTAGCTCGCAGCCAGGCATGCGTTGTAGCTCGAACCGCAGGCAGTGAAGAATATCCCATAAGCTCTTCTCATCTCATCGATAACGCTGTTAAGAACCGAGTAATCCTGAGATATTGCCCTCTGCACAACCTCGCGCTGCTCCGCAATCTCTTTAAGCATGTAGTGTTCGAATCCTCCCTTCTTTATCTGCTCCGCATCCCACTCAACTACATCCACCGGTCTCGAAACCTCAACACCGCTGTTGAAGATTCTGACAGTTCCATCCTCAGCTATAACAACGTCTCCATCCCTGAGATATATGACATTCTTCGTCCACTCCAGGAAGGATGGAATGTCAGATGAGATGAAGGTCGCATCATCGGAAATCCCGACAACCAGAGGGGATCCCTTTCTCGCTGCCAGTATCTTCCTCTCACCCTCCTTTATGCAGAGGATGGCAAAAGTTCCCTCAAGCTTTGAGATCGCATGCATGAAAGCCTCCTCGAATGAGAGGCCTCTTTTCAGTCCCTCCTCAACGAGGTGAGCAACAACCTCTGAATCTGTCTCTGAAGAGAAGCGATGGTCAAAGAGCTCTGCTTTCAGCTCCTCGTAGTTCTCAATTATCCCGTTGTGGACTATTGCTATCTTCCCGCTGCAGTCGAAGTGCGGATGAGCGTTCCCATCGTCAACCTTTCCGTGTGTTGCCCATCTTGTGTGCGCTATGCCTATGCTTCCTTCAAGCGCCAGAAAGTTGAGCCTGGCGTTTATTTCAGCGATCTTTCCAGCAGCTTTCCTGAACTCCAGACCTCTGGAGTTCAAGACTGCCATTCCGGCACTGTCATAGCCACGGTACTCGAGATTCATGAGTCCCTTCAAGAGGTATTCTGAAGCCT
>JACIWD010000106.1 GCA_014361165.1 Candidatus Mnemosynella bozhongmuii | reverse complement strand
CCCAGTTTCCCGGGGTTATCCCCCACCCGAGGGCAGGTTGTCCACGTTTTACTGAGCCGTGCGCCGAGGGCCGAACCCTCTCGACTCGCATGGCTTAGTCGGACCCCGATAGCAGTGGCCTCTGGCAGGATCAACCAGGGTCTTCTGGGGAGTAAAAGGAATTGGTGGGTGAGCACCACCAGTCAAATACACCGACCAGCGAAGCACACGTCGGACGGAAGCTCTCAGGCTTACCGTCCCCATCAATGTCTGCAACCAGGGAAACCAACCTTCATCCAGGGGATGTCTCCCCAATCCGGTTTCTGCCGGCTGGTTGCAGATGAGCTTGAGCTTGTATCTCAGCAACCTCTATTATATCTCGAGGAGGGTATATATTTTTTTCCTTTCTGCCACCGGATTCATCTGGAGATCGTCCCGGTGACAGCATTCTATATCCCCAGCATTTCCGAAATATAAACCTTTCCATCACTGCACCGCGAATGAGGATTCCCTTGGAGGAATATCCTTCTGATGCGCATTGCTTAACTTTTGCAGCCAACAAGATAAATTCGCAGATTTATGAAGCTATGAGAGCTCAGAGCGACTGAATTTCTCTCAGAACCGATATTGCTGCTGAAAAAGTATCTTCGATCTCTCCAAAACTTCCAATTCCTATTGTGACAGCATCAACATACTTCATGGCAAACTCCAAAGCATCTCTCACCGGGACCTTTCCGGCTGCGAGAACTTTCATTCCTACAAGAATCTTCTCGGTTGAGAGATATGAGTTAAGAGCTCTTTCCACATTTCCCATGTATTTTCCAAGCGGATTAACCGGAACCATGTAAAAATCATTTGCGAAATCTTTCGTAAGTTCAAGGGTTACATCCGGTCTGTGAGTTGCAAGGCCGCAGAGAGCAAATTCCGATATTCTTTCGAGCTCTCGAAAAATCCCGGGATGTCTCCGATCGCTCCACTCGGCATGAATTGCAATGGCAGAGGCTCCGATTTCTCTCAGTCTTCTCAGAATTTCCTCATTTCCAAGCTCAACTGTAGCCGTAACTATCAGATCAGCCTTCTTTAAAGCCCTCTCGGCTGCATCAAGAATTGGCTCATAGGGGAGAAGATGAACTCCGGGAACACCGAGATCGTAAGCCATGAGAAATGCCCTCTCCATTCTTTCCGGATGATTAAACCAGAAATTGCGATATCTGAGAGCTCTCAATCCGAACTGAGCCGCTCCTATGAAGGGGGAGGTCCCGAGAGATAAAACCGGAATTTTCTTTCCCCTGTATTCAAGAATTAGGTCTCGCGGCATACGATCAGTTTTAAGAACTGCAGGAGAATTCAAATTTATGCTCCAGGTAAAGATGATGAGGGATTTCACGGGAATTTCAATAGAAATGGAGAACTCAAAGCTGCTTATTATAAAGGCGGAAAAGGGGATTATCGGCTGCGGATTCATTTCGATTGACGCTGCAGAGAAATTTGGAGAAGCTGTTGCAGTTATTTCGGGAGTTTCTTCAATCGAAGAGATGCTGGAAAAGCCGGTTGTTAAGGTATCTGAAAAGGCGAGGGAGCTCGGAATAAAGGAGGGAATGAGCGGTAAAGAGGCCCTTGAAAAAATGAGACATTCTCTCTAAATTTCCATTGGAGAGCCTTCAGAGAGCCTTGCAGAAAGCTGGTCTGTTGAGGGAAAAATTTATATAGAAGTGCATTCTGAAAATATTTACGTGAGGTGATGGATATGTGGAGGAGGAGAAGATTCGATCCCTTCGAGGACTGGTTTGAGGAGATTGGTGAGGAGATCAGAAGGATGCAGAGACTTATGGACAGATTCATGAGTGGATTCGAGTCATTCTTCCCCGAGAGAGTCAGAGAGACAAGAGAGTCTTTCTCACCGCTTGTTGACGTGATAGAGAGTGAGAAGGACGTCAAGGTGATAGCAGACATACCCGGAGTTGAAAAGGAGGACATAGAGATAAACATAGTTGACGGAGGAATAGAGATATCCGCCGAGAGGAAAGAGGAGAAAAAGGAGGAGGGAGAGGATTACATAAGAAGGGAGAGAGGATACAGAAAGTTCTACCGCTATGTCAGACTGCCGGAGAACCTCGATTACGATAAGGCTGAGGCAACATTCAGAAACGGTGTGCTTGAGATAACAATTCCGAAGAAGGTCGTAGAAGAGAAGCCAAAGAAGAAAATAGAGATAAAGGGTTAAACCCCATTCTCTTTTGTTCCCTTTAATGAATCTTTATTAATTCTTTTTTCGTTTCAAGGTATGATGCTTGATGAGGAGATTCTGCAGAGAGCTGAGAGAATTGTAAGGGAAGGTTACATCTGCAACAGATGTCTAGGAAGGCAGTTCTCCGCGAAAATTGAGGCAGAAAACAATGAGGAAAGAGGAAGAATTTTGAAAGAGGAGCTCGAAAAAAGAGGGATTTCATCAGAGGAAACTGGAATCTGCTGGGTGTGCACAAATCTCTTTGAGGAAGTGGATGAGTGGGCTGAAAGAGTGATTGAGAAGTTGAGTGAAATTGAATTTTCAACATTTCTCATAGGTTCAAGACTGCCTCCGGAGATTCTTGAGAGCGAGGAACTTCTCTGGGAGAAATACGGTGCTGATTATGCCGAATCCATAAAACTTGAGTTTAACCGGGAAATTGGAAAGAGGGTTGCAAGAAGATTGAAGAAAAGGGCTGATTTCTCCAAACCCGATGTTGTCGCCATAGTTGATGTTCCCCAGAACACCGTGGAGCTCCAGATAAGATCTCTCTACATTTCTGGAAGATACAGAAAGCTTGTGAGAGGAATTCCGCAAACTCACTGGCCATGCTCGAAATGCAGAGGGAGAGGATGCGAGCACTGTGGCTTCACAGGGAAGCAGTATCCGGAGAGCGTTGAAGAACTGATAGGAGAACCGCTTCTCAGGATGACAGAAGGAGAGAGAGCTGTCCTTCATGGTGCGGGAAGAGAGGACATAGACGCAAGAATGCTGGGAACAGGAAGGCCCTTCATAATTGAGATAAAGAGACCCAGGAAGAGATTCCTTGATCTCAAAACTGTTGAGAGGGAGATAAACGAATACGCCAGAGGGAAGGTTGAGGTTGAGGGACTTCAGGAAGTATCTTCGGAGTTTGTGGAGATGATAAAAGAAATGAGGTTTGAGAAGACCTACAGAGTCAGGGTGAAATTTGAGAGAGAGATTTCGAGAGAAGAGCTTGAGAGAGCGGTTGAGAAGCTCAGTGGAATAACTGTGAAACAGAGAACTCCGAAAAGAGTGTCTCACAGAAGAGCCGATAAAATAAGAGAGAGAAAGATTTATAAAGTGTCGCTCATCTCTTTTGATACAACTGAAGCAGTCCTTGAGATCACATGTGACAGTGGTCTTTATGTCAAGGAGCTTGTGTCAGGTGATGATGGCAGAACCGTTCCGAGTCTTTCCTCGCTGCTCTCGGTTCAGGCTCGGGTAATCGAGCTCGATGTAATTGATGCGGGAGGGTTGAAATGGCAAGACATCATGGAGTCCAAAGGAAAGTAAGATACAAGTTCAAAAAAAGCGTTCGGGAGAAGGGGCTTCGCTCAATAACGAGGTATGTGAGGCGCTTTGAGATTGGAGAGAGCGTCCACATAAAAATTGATTCCTCTTCACCAAAAGGAAGGCCCCATCCGAGATTCCACGGAAGAACAGGAAGGATAGTGGATGTAAGAGGTAGAGCCTACATAGTTGAGGTGAGGGATGGCGGAAAAATCAAGAAGCTCATCGTGAATCCCGAACATCTGATACCGCAGAAATTGACTTCTGAAACGAGGAGTTGAGGATGATTAAGAGAGTTATTGAGGAGAGTCCTCTGACACTGGCTGAAGTTAAGGAAATTCTCGAAAAGTATGAGGGAGACGAGAATCTAAGCTACGAAATCAGAAGAGCAATAGAGCACTCCAAAAAATTTGCAAAGCTATCCAAGGAAGATGCAAGAAAACTTGTTGAGGAGCTCATGCAGCTCGATAAGATGAGAGAGGACATTGCGGTGAAGATTGCAGATATTCTGCCTCTTTCTCCAACCGAGCTCAGAGCAATATATGCCAAGGAGAGGTACAGTTTAAATGATGAGGACATCAGAAAAATACTGGAGATCGTCTCAAAATATGCGTGAGATGATATGTTATGAGAAAGACCGAGAGGAGAGAGGAGTACGCGAGAGTATTGGATTATCTTCCTTATGGTTATCCGGAAGACCCGAGACCAATTTATCAGAAGAAGCCTGTTGTTCAGGCAATTGGCGAAAAATACTTCACTCTCCTCGAACTGATACCGAAAGAGGGAAAAACAATAAACATTCACCAGCGCGTTTATATTGGAGAGGGTGAGAGAGAACACATAAATCACGTGAAGAGAAGATTGAGATGGGAAGATCTGACAAATGCCGCCAGATCCGAGCTGCCCTATGTTCTTGAGGAAATTGTGAAGGAGAGAGAGAAGGAATTTGTGGAGTTTTTCAACAAGGCCCAGCCGATAACACCCAGACTCCACTCGCTTGAACTCCTTCCCGGAGTTGGCAAAAAGCTGATGTGGACGATTCTTGAGGAGAGGCAGAAGAAGGAGTTCGAGAGTTTTGATGATCTGAGTAAGAGAGTGAAGGGTCTTCACCATCCGGAAAAGCTCATAGCAAAAAGGATACTTGAGGAGCTCAGAGATGAGAACATAAAATACAGAATTTTCGTGAGATGAGGAGATTTAACAGAGATCAGCGTTTTCTGAAGGATTCAAGAGTTCTGAGGAGAATCGTTGATTATGCGGAGCTTAAACCAGATGATGTTGTTCTTGAGATAGGTGCAGGAACAGGAAATCTGACTGTTCTTCTTTCTGAGAGGTGCAGAAAAGTGATAGCTTATGAGAAGGACAGAGAGCTTGCCTCAATGATTCCAAAGAAGGAGAACATAGAGGTCAGAGCTGAAGATTTTCTGAAGAGCGACCCTCCGGAATTCAACAAAATTGTTTCCAATCTGCCCTACTCAATATCCTCTCCCGTAACCTTCAGAATGCTTGAGCTTGAGTTTGAGAGAGCGGTCCTGATGTATCAGAAGGAGTTTGCCATGAGGATGATTGCAAAACCGGGAACAAAAGACTATTCGAGACTTTCCGCAAATGTTCAGCGTTTTTTTGAAGTGGAGCTTCTTGAGATTGTTCCGCGAACTGCATTCTTCCCGAGACCGAAGGTTGATTCCGCAATAGTCAGGCTGACTCCAAAAAAGGAGAGAGATCCTGTTTTCCTGGAGCTGACAGGAAAAATCTTCAGATGCAGGAGAAAGAGCATAATGAACAACCTCAGAGGCACTGTGATCTGCGGAATAAAGGGGGAGGAGATCGCAGAGAGACTCGATGAGAAGATTCTGAGAAAGAGGGCAGAAGAGCTTGAAGTTGAGGATTTGAAGAGAATAGCAAGATTGATAGAAAGGATGAGGTGTGAGAATTGAGCGGTGTCTATCCTCCCTCAGAGGACACATACCTTCTTCTCAGAAATGCTCTCAGAGAGGTGAGGAGAGAGGACAGAGTTCTCGAAGTCGGATGCGGTTCGGGAAAGATTTCAGAAGAGCTGTCGAAAGTTGCGAGAGAAGTTTTCGCAACCGAGATAAATCCGTATTCTGCCAGATTTGCTCATGAGAGAGGAGTTGAGGTCATCCTCACAGATTTGACGAGAGGAATAAAAGGAGAATTCGATCTCATTCTCTTCAACCCGCCTTATTTGCCCGAGAAAGCTACCGATCTCGAGTCTCTTGCATGGGCAGGTGGAGAGGGTGGAATCGAGGTTGCAAAGAGATTCATCGATGAGGCTCAGAGGCTTCTTTCAGAAAGAGGAAGAATCCTCCTGGTCCTCTCCTCACTTTCAGAGATTTCAGAATTTCTGGAACATGCGAAGAGAACTGGATTTGAGGTAGAGGTCATTGATGAGGAGAGGCTTTTCTTCGAGAGGCTCTATGTTCTGAGACTCGAACCGAGGAAAAGTATTTAACTCAGGATTACCTTCTTCTCTTGGTTACCATGTTCACGGTTGTGACTGGTGCTCAGTTTGGAGATGAGGGAAAAGGGAAGATAATAGACATTCTCTGCGAGGATTATGAT
>JACIWD010000105.1 GCA_014361165.1 Candidatus Mnemosynella bozhongmuii | reverse complement strand
GTCTTCACATCTCTGCTCTCTTCGATTATCTCCTTTATTTCCACCATTTTTGGAAGCATTTCTCACACCCTGTGCGCTCTTCCAACAAGCTCCTCGATCCTCATATTCCTGCTCCGAAGGTATTCCTCCAGCCTCTCTTCAATCTTTTTGAAGATGAATGCATCCTTCATCACAGCAGTTCCTATCTGAACAGCGGAAGCTCCGGCAAGCATCATCTCTATCACATCTCTGTGAGAGCTCACCCCTCCAACTCCGATGATCGGAATTTCCAGAGCTTCATAGAGCTCGTAAATGCATCTCACCGCAACAGGCTTTATGCATGCTCCGGAAAGACCTCCGAATTTGTTTCCGAGCACGGGTCTTCCGCTCTCAACATCTATTACCATTGCCCTTAATGTGTTTATCGCAACAACTGCGTCGGCGCCTCCTCTCTGAGCTGCCTCGCCAATTTCAACAATCGATGAGACATTCGGACTCAGCTTCACCCAGACAGGAGATTCGATTACCTTCTTAACCTCCCTCACGATCCTCTCGATTGCCTCCGGATCGTCCTCAAGTCTTCTTGTTGTCTCATGATGGGGGCAGCTGACATTTATTTCGAATCCATCCGCATCTTTGAGAACCTCTGCAACTCTTCTGACCTCTTCGGCGCTTCCTCCGAAAATGCTCGCAATTATCGGAGCATCGCAGCTCTCTTTGAACCTCCTGATCTCCTCTCTGAACTCATGGCATCCCGGATTTGGAAGTCCCATCGCATTAATCAGTCCAAAAGGAAGCTCCACCGCACATGGCATCGGATGTCCTTCTCTTGGCTCTGCTCCGATTGATTTCGTGACAACTCCTCCTGCGCCGCATCTGACAGCTCTGAGCATCGATGATGCACTCACTCCAAGAATTCCCGAAGCAAGAATCAGGGGATTCCTGAACTTCAGCCCACTTATCTCGACTTCAAGCATTCAAATGCTTTTTGGAGGATTCGGATAAAAAACTTATTAAGTCTCGTGAAAGGAAGAGTAACGATTGAAGGTGTGAAATTGATGATGCTGAAATCTCCTTCAAGAATCCACATCACGCTCATAGACATGAATGGAGCATCCGGAAGAGTTGACGGGGGCGTGGGAATAGCCCTTGATCATCCTTCAGTCGTTCTCAGAGCGGAAAAGAGTGACAGGGTTGAGATAAAGGCTCCGGAGGAGGAGAAGGAGAGGATAGCTCAGTTCTGCAGACCTTTTTTTGATAAAAATCTCACAGCAAAAATCGAACTCATAGAGAGCATTCCCCAGCATGTCGGCCTCGGTTCCGGAACTCAGGTGGCTCTCTCATCTGCTCATGCGATAAATCTTCTCTACGGGCTCAATCTGAGTATAAGGGAGCTTGCCGAAATTGTGGGAAGGGGTGGAACCTCCGGAATTGGCGTTGCTGCTTTTGAGAGAGGCGGTCTCATTGTCGATGGAGGTCACAGCAGAGCTGTGAAGAGTTCCTTTCTTCCCTCCTCGGCAAGCAGAGTTCCTCCCCCTCCAGTCCTTGTGAGATATGAGTTTCCTGAAGAGTGGCAGATCGTCCTCGTGCTTCCCAGGGGAAAGGGTCTTCACAGGGAGATGGAGATAAAAGCCTTTGAGAGCTGGTGCCCTGTTCCTCTTGAGGAGGTGAGGGCTCTCTCGCACATCATTCTCATGAAGCTCCTCCCCTCTGTTGTTGAGAGGAATATAGAGGTCTTTGGAGAGGCAATAAACGAGATTCAGAGGCTCGGTTTCAAGAGGAGAGAGGTGGAGATTCAGAGAAGGGAGACGGTGGAGATCATGGAGCTTCTCAGAGAGCTCGGATGTTCGGGCTCTGGCATAAGCTCTTTCGGACCTCTTGTTTATGGAATCACAGAGAAAGGCGAGGAGGTTGCGGATTCTGTGAGGGAGCATCTCTCAGAAAAGGAGGCAAAGGTGATTCTCACGAAAGCAAGAAACAGGGGTGTCATCGTTTGCGGGTGAGAGCATGGTTTGGAACGGTTGAAGATGGAAAGTGTGTCTCGAGAGCTCCTGTCTTCGAGTCGGATGAGAGTGTGAAGCAGTTCAACGACTCATTCAGAACTCTCGCATCAATCTGCGGAGTGAGGGATTACATAGGAGAGCTCCGCGATCTCATGCTCTCGGTTACAAGAGAGGCTCTTAAAGAGTCTTCGTTTGACCTCAGAGTTATTGAGCTTGTGAATTTTCTCGATGAGATTAATGAATCGCTGTCTGCTCTTCAGGACATGAAAGAGAATTCGCTTCACCCCCCTCCCCCATCATTCGAGGAGGCTCTCTCAGCCCTCAAAAGGGCAAAAGAGGATGTGGAAATGGAGATTTTAAAGGAGATGAGAAATAACGCTCCGAATCTTTCGGAAGTTGCAGGAGAGCTTCTCGGTGCACGTCTGATATCGCTGGCTGGCTCTCTCAGAAGACTTGCATCTCTCCCCTCAACCTCTGTTCAGGTTCTCGGGGCAGAAAAAGCCCTCTTCAAGCATCTTCAGAGGGGAACTCCACCTCCGAAACACGGAGCAATATATGTGCATCCCCTTCTGAAAGGTGTTAAAAAGAGAAAAAGGGGAAAGGTGGCGAAAATCATAGCCAGTTACATCTCTCTTGCATCAAGAGCAGATGCCTTCTCAGGAAGACGCCTTAATCTGAGGGAAAGGATGGAAAAAGAGGTGGAGGAAGTTCTCAGATGAGCAAGTTTCTGGCTGCGAGGAGGAAGGTGAGGCTTCCCATAAGAAAGGGAGATAGAGTTCTCTATCTCGGAGTTGGAGCCGGGAGAACAGCAGAAATAATGCTGGATCTCGGAGTTGAAGTGATTTACGGCGTGGAAGTTGCTCCGAAACCGATGAAAAAGTTTCTGGAACTCTGCGAGAGGCGCAGAAATCTCATTCCCATTTACGCGGATGCGAGACATCCGGAAAAATACTCTGGAGTGGTGGAAAGGGTTGATGTCATCTATCAGGATGTAGCTCAGCCGGATCAGATGGAAATAGCAAGGAAGAATGCGGAGTGGTTTCTCAGAGAGGAAGGTCATGCAATCATCATGGTGAAGACGAGAAGCATAGATGTTTCAGCCTCTCCAAAAGAGGTCATAAGAAGGGAGCTTGCAAAACTCTCGGATTTCAGAGTAATTGCCTCGGAGAGACTCTCCCCATCCTATCCGGACCACTGGGTTGTTATCTTCAGGAGGTGAGTTGAATGGAGAAATTCGAGACGCTTGAAATTGAAGATGTTGATGAGGAGCTGAAGTACCATTTCAATGTTGTGAGAAGATGCATGTGGGAGACAAAAAATGGAGTCGCAGTCTACGCAACCTTTCCGACGAAGAGATATCCCTATGTTTATCCCCGGGATACTGCCTCATGCATGAGATATCTCTATTATCTTCATTCTCTTGAAAACGAAGAATACGGCGAGATTGCCTTCAAGCTGATGGAGGGAATATCAAAATTCATACTCTCGGTTCAGAGTGCCAGCGGAAGGTGGCATCAGAGATATTCGATAGATGGAAAGAACATGTCGATCTACAAACAGGAGGACAACACGGCTCACGGAATGTACATCCTTCTTCAGTATCTCATCACCGCAAAGGAGAGAGGAGAGGAGGTCGAGAATTTTGAGGAGATTGTTGAGGCGATTGAAAAAGCGTCAAAAATTGCAATGAGCGAATATTTCAGGAGAGAGATTCAGCTGTATTTCTCGAATACCTCGATTCACGAGAGCGGAATTGTCAGAGGTTATGACATCTGGACAAACTTCGCATATCTCAATGCCTTCAGAAAGCTCATACAGTTCTCAAAACTCTACGATCTGAAGGAGAGATTCAGATACGTGTTCAATCACTATGAAGTTCTTCATAAATCGGTCTTCCAGAAGTTCACATCCTCTGAAAGATTTGTCAGAAGGATTACTCCAACAGGGCTCTATGATTACAATCCTGACATAACTCTGATATCACCCTTCTACTTCGGCTTCGAGAATGTGATGCCCACGGCTCTTGATAATTCCGTTCAGTTTGCGGAGAACGAGCTTTTGGATCCTGAACTCGGAGGCCTTCAGAGATATCTGCCTTTCACCGAAGATCCGAATGTCCATGTTCATGGAGGAAATGGACCCTGGGTGATGTTTACTCTGATGTTTGCCCAGTACCATTACTCGAAACTCATGATTGAGAGAGGAGACGAGATACTGAACTGGGCGAGAAACTTCTCAAGCGAGGAGGGTTATCTTCCGGAGCATCTCTCGACTCCCGAGAGATTTGAGGAGTTCCTCTTCACCGAATGGGAGACTGGAGTGGACTATCAAAAAGAGTTCGACCCGGAAATTCTTCTTCCCGGAATAAAATTTGACGTCATTCTTGAGGAGCTGAACAACATGAAAAGGGAATATGATGGAATTAAAGCGATGATCGAGAGCTCTCCGGGACTGAAATATGTTGTGTTTGCATCGCCCCTTATGTGGAGCCATGCAGAGTTCTCAGTTGCTCTCCTCATAAGGAAG
>JACIWD010000104.1 GCA_014361165.1 Candidatus Mnemosynella bozhongmuii | reverse complement strand
ATCTTCTCAACTCTCCCTATCTCTTCAGCTCTTTCCAGAATGAATCTCCGGATGAGAAAGAAGATTGTGAAAGCGAAAAAAGCACCCGCGATAGGAGAGATTATCCAGCTCGCAACGATGTTCAGAAGAGTTCCCCATTTTATAGATGAGAGTGCAAGAGACCCTCTGAGAACGAGAGCGAGACCGAAGCCGAGAACTGCACCGACGATTGAGTGGGTTGTTGAAACAGGGAGTCTGTACAAGGTTGCAAGAGTTATCCAGAGCCCGGCAATTATGATTGAAGAGAAGGCACCGATTGTTATGAGATGTTGATCGAGAAGCTCTATGGGAACTATTCCCTTTGCTACTGTTGTTGTCACTCTCTTCCCGAAAAACACCGCTCCTGAGAATTCAAGGATTCCGGCGAGCACTATGACCTGCTTTATGGTCAGAGCCTTGCTGCCCACGGAAGTTCCCATGGCATTCGCAAGATCATTAGCCCCTATGTTCCATGCCATGTAGAGCCCGGCAACAAGGGTTGCGATTACAAGAGGATCTGAGAAATCCAAAGGCACTCCTCCCCGAGGAAATATCTTGGGAGCTCAACAAAGAAAAGTTTTGCGGGAATGAAAACTGGTGAAAAAATTT
>JACIWD010000103.1 GCA_014361165.1 Candidatus Mnemosynella bozhongmuii | reverse complement strand
ATTTTTTAAGTTCAGAATAACTGCGAATGTGGCGGGAGATTTTGTCGAAATTCTCCAGATATCCTGCTCAGGAGAAGGTTGTAAGACTGCTCATTCAGAAGGGTTTTGGTGTGAATTCAAGAGGAAGGATATGCGTGGATGATTTTGAGATTCCGCACAGCCAGATTGCGGAGCACCTTGGCGTGGATAGAAGGGTCGTGGAGGAGACTGCAAAGAAGATAATCTCTGATGAGTCCCTCAGAATAATCTTCTCGAATCTCAGGGTCATCCCATTTCTCAGAGAAGTTGCTCCTCATCTCGGTCTCGGTGTGATCGTCATTGAGGCAGAGGATCCGCAGTCTCCCGGCATCGTCAGCGGAGTATCGAGCGTGATTGCATCAAGAGGTATAAGCATCCGTCAGGTTGTCTCGGATGACCCTTATTTTTCAGAAAATCCGAGACTCACGATAATAACTGATGCCAGAATTTCTCCGGAGATAATTGAAGAGGTCAAGAAGGTTAGAGGAGTTAAGGGAGTCACTCTGTATTGAGCATGGCTTCGAGATCTTCTATGCACCTCCTCAGTCCCTCAAGTCTTCTTGAGTTGTCCTCGTAGATCAGCATCTCTCCGCAGACCCTGCACCGGAATTCATTTTCCGATGCCTCCTCAAATTTCACACGCTCGCACAGATTCGGGCAGATGTAAAATGTGTTCTCCTCCTCATACCTGAGCTTCTCTTTTAGATTCCTGAGAAATCTTCTGAGCTCATCCTTCAGATGAGATTCGAATTCCGAGAGATCAATTCTCCAGTAATACGTGAGCCAGCCTGTTTCCTCGTCCCTCTCTCTGCGATAAAAAAGAATTCTCCTCTCGTAAAGCTCGTAGAGAATCCTTCTAACAGTGTTCAGATGAATTC
>JACIWD010000102.1 GCA_014361165.1 Candidatus Mnemosynella bozhongmuii | reverse complement strand
GAACCCTATTACTTCGGCTCTCATCCCGGCTCTCTGAAATATCTTCAAAACCTCTTCGGTGTTCTCTTCTCTTGCTGTGAGAATGAAGCCCATTCCGGGATAGACCTTTAGCCAGTGGCTGAGAGGGACCTCCTCCGGTTTCGGAATGCTTTCGAGATTGACGACAGCCCCTTTTATGCTGACCTCAAGAAGCATTCCTATGGTTCCCAGCAATCCGGAATTGCTGACGTCCTTTCCGGCTGTCACAAGCCTTCTCTCTCCAAGAACCCTCATGCACTCCATCTGCTTTTTCACTTCTTCTGAAGATCTGAGAGTTGTTGAATCCCAGTTAAGCGGGAAGGAGGGATGAATTCTTCCGTGAAGATCCACGGCATATATGAGGAGATCTCCTTCCTCTGCGGTGCTGCTGAGGATTAAGGAGTTCTTCTTTGCCCTTCCCAGAATGGCTATGTCAAGCGCATCATAATCTGTGTTTGGATGAACGTGACCCCCGACAACAGGAACTCCGAATTTTTCAACAGCTTTCTGAATTCCCCTCGAAACCTTCACACAGTTTTCAGCAGAGGAAATTGAAAGAACATCAACCATCGCAAGCGGCTCTCCACCCATGGCAGCAATATCATGAACATTTACCAGAACCGCGCAGTAACCCGCCCATTCCGGGTCTGCTCTCATCAGCCTGTCCCATATTCCGTCTGCTGCAAGAAGAAGAACTTCATCTCCGTAATCTATCACCGCTGCGTCCTCTCCAAAGGATGCAACAATCCTCGAATTCTGGAAGAGAAATCTTCTGACGAGTGATGAGATGACTCTCTTTCTCCTTACTCCCTCGAAACTGCGAATCTCCGAGATAATCTCTGAGAGTTCCATCTGGCGATAGTATTATTACGGGAGAATAAATTAATTTCTGTTTGCAATGGAAGACTGGTGCGAGAAATACAGACCGAAGAGTCTCTCGGAAATAATCGGAAATCAGAGTGCAGTTGAAGCTCTCAGGAAGTGGGCAACTGAATGGGAGCACGGTATCCCGAAGAAGAGAGCAGTCATACTCTATGGACCTCCGGGAGTCGGGAAAACAAGCGCTGCCCATGCTCTCGCAAATGACATGGGATGGGAAATAGTTGAGCTCAACGCAAGTGACTTCAGAAATCAGAAGGCAATTGAGAAGATCGTTTTTCCGGCTTCAATAACGATGAGCTTCGGTTCAAGAAGAAGGGTCATTCTTCTCGATGAGGCGGATAACTTCCACGGAACGTATGACAGAGGCGGAGTCAGTGCTGTGATGAAGGTCATAAAGAAAACTCTCCAGCCAATCATCCTGACCTGCAATGATTTCTATGCAATCCCGAAGGAGCTCAGAGACCTCTGCCTTCCGATACAGTTCAAGCATCTTTCCTGGAACTCGATAGTTAAAATTCTTCAGAGAATTTGCAGAGAAGAACGAATAAGATGCTCTCCCTCTGCTCTCGAAAAGATAGCAAGGAATTCCGGTGGAGATGTAAGAGCAGCGATAAATGATCTTCAGTCTTCAGTCATGGAGGGTGTTCTGGATCCAGATAACGTCACGGTGGGACTGAGAGATAGAGAGAGAAACGTCTTTGAGGTTGTGCGAAGGGTTCTGAAGGAGATGGATGGAAGGGTCATGGAGATGGTCTTCACCCTCGATGAGTCTCCTGAGGATCTCATTCACTGGATAGAGGAGAATGTGTGGAGAGAGTACAGCGGTGAGGAACTTCTAAGAGCCTATGAAATGCTTTCGAAGGCTGATGTTTATCTCGGGAGAGTGAGGAAAAGACAGCAGTACGGTCTCTGGAGATACGCAACCTTCTTCATGACTCGCGGTGTTCAGCATGCGAAAAAGGAGAGAAAGGGAGGATTCACAAAATACGGAGCTCCGACAAGATGGCTGAGCATGTACAGAACAAAGAGCCACAGAGAGATAAGGGAGAGGATTGCGGAGAAGATAGGAGAGAAGCTTCATATCTCAAAGAAGAAGGCAATCAGCGAGATGCTTCCCTATCTGATTCTGAGCTGCTCTGACGAGAAATTCATGAAAGAGCTCGCTGAATTTCTCGAGCTCGAAGATGAGGAAATCAGATATCTGAAGATTCATGAGAAGCTGCTGTAATTTTCATGCTCTCAAGAGAATTTTCCATATCTCTTATTGACTCCGCAAGAGGTGCAAGAGATGCAAATCTGCTCTTCATGATTCCCACAGCAGATTTCAGCGCATATTCATCCACCACAAAGTCGAGATTTTCGTAGCGAACCTCCTCAAGAATCAATCCCTGCGGAGGCGCTGGAGGTATTCCTTCGGATGAGCTGAGTGATAGAAGCTCTGAAATCCATTCCTTTGGTCTTTCTCCCTCACCAACCATCTTAAGAGCCGTTATGATCTTTCTCGCCATGTTGTAGAGGAAGGAATCTGCACATATGTCGATTATCGCAAAGGGAGGTTCGAGCCTTATCTCCAGTGAATAAACAGTTCTCACGGTGTCCTTCTTTCTTTCAGAGGAGAAGTTCCTGAAATCGTGTTTCCCTATGAAAAGCCTTGATGCCTCCCTCATCTCCTTTATGTCAAGATCCTCGGAATAGAGATAGTAGCGGTATCTTTTATAGAGTGCATCTCTTCTTGCATTGAAATTCTCCGGAGCTTCAGCTCTGGCATAGAATCTTATATCCTCTGGAAGCTCGCTGTTTATGATCCTCGGTTCTGCAAGATTGCTGTCTGTTCTGAAGGCAACAACCTGAGAGAGAGCATGGACTCCCGCGTCTGTTCTCGAGGCATATGAGAAAGAGGAGCTCTTTTTGTCCTTCACTATCCCGAGTCTTTTGAGAGCCCTGAGAATTTCACCCTCAACAGTTCTGACCCTGGGCTGAATCTGAAAACCATGATAATCGGTCCCTATGTAAGCAACTCTGAATGCGAACATCATGAAATTTCACCGATCTTTTTTTGCAAGATCTCTCAATCTGTTAACTCCGTCTATTTCCTCTATTACCTCCACGACCTCCTCCGGAACGAGATGCTCCCATTTCTCTCCGGAGATCATCCTCCTCCTTATCTCTGTTCCGGAATAGACATCCCTTCTGAACATCGGAGGCGTTCTGACCTCGTATCCCGCCTCCTTGAAAAGCCTTATGACAAGAGGATTGTTTGAGTAAACTCTCTCGAAAGGCGGAGTCATCGATTTCACAAGAGAGACCCAGACAGCATTTCTCTGAATGTCCTCAAGAGGGATGACATAGTAGTCAATGTATCTGTGAGCAAGAGTTCTCGTTATCATCATGAGTCTCTCTCCCGCTGTGAACGGATTCTCGAGCTCGTGACTTCGCTGAGCGCTTCCAATGCCTATTATTATCTCATCGACCTCTCTTGCAATCTCATTTATCACCTTGTCATGTCCGAGATGATATGGCTGAAATCTCCCTATGTAAAATGCTCTCAAGGGGTGCTCCATCTCAAAGTTTTTTTGAGAAGAGACCTATAAAACTTTTTCCAGCTCCAGAATATCTCCCGGTTTCAGGGAGAACATCTTGGAAGCATTTCCGTTTCTCACAGCTATCTCGAAAAATCCGGAACTGCCTCTGAGAATCAGGGGTTCTCCTTCAGGAACATCCGCATATGTTTCTCCCTTTCTCAGCCTCACACCCTTGAGAATCAGCTCATCGCTCTGCAGCTCCTGAAGAGAGGTTATGACATTTCCAAATCTGTCAACGTGAAGAACCTCGCAGATAATTTTCCCTTCCTCCTCCCTTCTCAAAAAATCAAGATTCACAAAATCTCTCAGCCCTCTCATCTCTATCTCCTTTCCGGCAGATATCATTCCAGCTGCAACTGCAAAAACATCCCTTCCGTGAAATGTTTTGCTTTCCGGCTCTATGAAAATCTCATACACCCTGAAATCTCCGAGTCTTCTCGCTGCAGGTATTAGAAGACCGTTATCAGGTCCTATGAGAATCTGGCCTCCTGCCTCAATCAGAATTGCCTTTCTCTCAGTTCCCACGGTTGGGTCAACAACCGCAACGTGAATCGTTCCCTCTGGAAAATATGGAACAGCGGAGAGAAGGAGAAAGGCACCCTCCTTCACATTCTGCGGAGAAACACTGTGAGAGAGGTCAATGATCCTGGCATCAGGATTTATTCTGAGTATGACTCCCTTCATGACTCCGGGATAGAAATCTCCGAAGTCTGTGAGCAGGGTTATCAGACTCATGAGATGACCCTCATGGAAGGGATGAGAATATCGGGCATATAGAAGTTATGACTCTGCTTCATCTCACCAACCATGAGAGCATCTCTTAAAATCTCATAGATGTTTCCTGAAAGCATGCATGAAGAGATTGCTCTCTCGGAGGAGCTCTCAAAGAGAATGCAGTTCTTTCCCTCAACAGCAAAATCACCTGTTACCGGATTGGAGGTGTGAGCTCCTATGAGGTCATGAACGTAGAGAAATCTCTCCGGAGGCTCCTCTGATCTTCCTCTGAAGATGATGTTCGTTATCGATGGTCTCACCGGGGAGTCAGCAGATTCTCTGAATCCGTTTCCGGTTGGAGAATCATGAAGCGAACTCGAAGTCATGAGATCGTGATAGAACGATTTCAGAACTCCGCGGACTATCAGAGGAGTCTCTCCACAGGGAATTCCTTCATCGTCAAAAGAGGATGATGCAACGCCTCCTTCGAGAATTCCTGAATCATATATGCTTATCTCCTCCGAGGCAACAATCTCTCCAAGCTTCCCGGCAAGAGGAGATCTTCCTCTCAGGACTGAATAGCCGTTCAGAGCTGGAAGCAGTGTGTTCTCGATGAGCTGGGAAAATGCATCGGGATGAAAAACAACGGGATAGTCTCCTGAGGATATTCCCGATGATTTCAGAGTTCTTTCTGATTTCTCCCTCGCGATTCTTCCAATCTCTTCAAAGGAGAGCGAGAGGTCTCTCGAAGATGCGCTGTGAAAAGCGGAAGAAACCGCTCCGGAGTCTCTTGAAACAACCTCAACCTCTCCATAGACTGCTGTGCTGAGTTCCTCCAGATCGCACCCGTTTGAATTGACTATTCTCCTTGAGGAGACTCCGAGCGAGATTGAAGCGTAGCTGGGTTTGGAGAGCACCGAGGAGGATGCTTCAAGAAGCTCCTTCATCCTCTCCTTCAGAACCGATGAATCAGCGCTGGAGACCTCCTCCGAAAAGATTCCCTTCACCCTTTTAAGCGGTTTTTCATTCGGAAACTCAAATTTTGCCGGAATTCTTGCATTTTTTATTGCTCTCTCAACAGTCTTCTCAAGATTCCTCAGGGAGAAATCTGAGGAGTGGCCGAGGAAACCATTTCTGAGAACTCTCACGGCAACTCCTGAAAATTCCGAAAGCTCAAGGGTTTCTCCCTCTCCTGAAGAGAAGCTCAGCTCAAGATTCTTTCCTCTCTCAATGAATATCTCGACTTCAGCTCCCATTTTTTCCGCAAACTTCAGTGCTTTCTCAATCATCCGAGAACAGCCTCCCTGAGCCTCACATGAGGAGCTCCATCGCTAACCGAAACAGTCTGATTCTTCTTACCGCATCTCCCGGAGTTCAGCTTCAGGTCATCTGAGAGAGCCTCAACATTCCTCAAAAGCTCGATGATCTCTCCTGAGATTGAGGAGTTCTTGATGGGATGGAGAATCTCTCCGTTCTTCACAACATAACCTCTCTCCGCACTGAACTGAAATATTCCGTCTGCTGTGCTCACCTGACCTCCACGGGAACCGAGAAGATAAACTCCGGTGAAGCCCTCGAAAAGCTCATCCCTGCTCATTTCTCCGGGAAGCATGAAAGTGTTGCTCATCCTGACCAGAGGGACTGAATTCCACTGAGCTCTGGCATTTCCGGGTTCTCCTCCAAGCTTCGCTGAGGTTTCCCTGCTGTGAAGGAAGGATTTCAGAATTCCGTTCTCTATCAGGACTCTCCTTCTGGCTCTCGCACCCTCATCATCAACCGGATAAAAGCCATATGCTCTCTCGGTTGGATCATCCACCACGGTAACGAGAGAAGATGCAACTTGTTTTCCGAGCATTCCCTCGAATTTTGAATTTCCCTCAATAACGAGATCTGCCTCGACCGCATGACCGACTGCTTCGTGTATGAAAACTCCTGCAAGTTCCTGATCCATGATTACAGGGATTTTTCCCTTTGGTCCTCTTCTTGCTCTGAGAAGCTCAAGAGCGACAGCTCTTGCTTCTTCTGCCATCCTCTCATAATTCTCCTCAACAACCTCGAAGCCTCCGAGACTGAAATGAGAGCGATATCCCATTTCCATTTCTCCATTCTCAAGAGCCACACAGCTCACGCTCATTCCGCTTTTTGAGAGAGAGTAGCTGGAATCCGAGCCAAAAGAGTTCTCGTAGTGGAAATCAAGAGAGACGTCGGAATAGAAAATTCTCGTGCTTTTTATCCTCTCATCCCTCAGAAGCTCCTCGGAATTCATGATGACTTCGAGCTTCTCCTCAACATCAACATCCCTCGGATCTCTCTCCGCATCCACCCTGATGTTGAGCTTTGTTACCTCATCACTGACTCTCAGAGAGTTCTCACGAGGGAAAGGAGAGATCAGCTCGCATGCCTTTCTTATAGCTTCCTCTGATTCCAGCTCACCTTCAAAACTGTAAACTCCCCACCTGTTTCCGGCGAGAACTCTTGCAATTCCTGAAATTCTTGAATAACCTGTGAGATTTGTTATTTCTCCGTTTTCAACTGATATCTCCGTTACCTCAGCTCTGAGAATGCGAAAATCATGGAAATCAAAATTCATTTAACCACCCTCTGGAGAGGGCAGAAACCTGAAATCTCCTCTCGAGCTCTTCTTTTCGATCCCGGGAACTCTGATTTTTCTGAGGAACTCCTCCTTCCTGCTGCCCACGAGAGCATGAGCGAGAACTTCCTCTATTGTGGAGACAGGAATGATTTCCACCTCGCTTCGATATCTATCCTCAAGCATCACATCATCGAGATTTGCCTTTGGAATGATGACTTTCTTTATCCCTGCATTCACAGCAGCCTCAATCTTGTATGTTATTCCTCCCACGGGAAGAACCTCTCCTCTGACTGAGAGAGAGCCTGTCATCGCAACATCCTGGGCAACAGGAATCTCCTCAAGAGCTGAGATCACTGCGGTTGCAATCGAGATTGATGCGCTGTCTCCCTCAACTCCCTCGTATGTCCCAACGAACTGAACATGAACATCCTTGTCGGAAAGATCCTTTCCGTAGGATTTCTTGATCCATGCGAAAACATTCTCGACTGCTTCCTTTGCTATCTCCTGAAGCCTTCCTGTTGCAACCACTCTTCCTCCACTCTTGGACATCGAGGGGGTGACCTCGGCAACAATGGGAAGAACGATTCCGGAATCGCCTCCTATGACTGCGAGACCGTTCACCCTTCCCACTGCCTCACCCTCATTTATGAAGAGTTTGTAATCCTTCCTCCTCTCGATGTACTGATCAGCAAACTGCTGCTCTATGGATCTTGCCATCCTCTTTGCTCTTATCACGTGCTCGGCTCTAACGAGATCCGCTCCCTCGGCTTTCGCTATATCTCCCGCAACCCTCACAAGACCTCCGAGATCTCTGAGATTGAGGGTCAGATGGCCTCTCCTTCCTGCCCTTCTTCTCGCCTCCCTTATAACTTCTGCAACAGCCTCTCTTGAGAAGTGAGGAATCTTTCCGTCCTTCTTGACCTCCTGAGCAACAAATCTGACGAGTTTTCTTCTGTTCTCAGGAGTGTCCGGCATGGTGTCACGCATGTAGACTTCGTAACCATACCCCTTTATTCTCGATCTCAAAGCAGGATGCATGTTCTGAATTGCATCGAGATTTCCTGCGGCAACCAGGATGAAACGGCAGGGAACCGGATCCGTTTTCACCATGGCTCCGGAGCTTCTCTCAGACTGCCCGGTTATCGGAAATTCACCCTCCTGAAGAGCTGTCAGAAGATGCTGCTGCGATTCTATTCTCAGAGTGTTGATCTCGTCTATGAAGAGGACTCCCTTGTGAGCCTTGTGGATTGCTCCGGCTTCAACCCTCTCGTGAGCGGGTGTTTCGAGACCTCCGCTCTGGAAGGGATCATGCCTCACGTCACCGAGAAGAGCTCCGGCATGAGCTCCTGTTGCATCAACAAAAGGAGCTGTTGTCCTGCCTTCATTCGAAACCAGAAGCTTGGGAACCATGACATCTTCTCTCGGCATTGCATAGCGGAGAGCGAGAAAGATGATTGCCGAGGCTATAACTCCCCAGAGGAACTGACCGACAACGAAGGAATATCCGAGGATCATGAAGATGAAGAGCATTATCAGGGTGTTTCTGAACTGCATTCTCTTCATTGCTTCAGCCTTGTAAGCCTCAACAATCTTTCTTCCCTCTCCTGCAGGAACAACCCTGATTTTTGGATTGTTCGGATCCTCAGGATTGGGATAAACGAGAATGTCCTCCAGCTCTTCTTTCGGAAGGAGCTCTGACATGGCTCTTGCGAGCATTGACTTTCCTGTTCCCGGTGTTCCGATCATCAGAACATGCCGGTGCTGCTTTGCAGCCTTCCTGATGACCTCAACAGCATGATCCTGTCCGATAACCTGGTCTATGAGAAGCTTTGGAACCTCTATTTCAGCGGTGCTTTTTATATCAAGACCACCAAGAAGCTCTGAAACTTCATCCACCTCTCCTGTCACAGAATCCCTTTCATACTGTTTTGGTTAAATAGTTTCTGGAAAGGAAACAATCAGAGAAGCCTCAAAATGGTTGGAAGGTATGCGGGAAGATTGCGTAATGAGAGAGCCATGGAGGTCTCAGCATAACAGCTCAGATAGCATCCCCTGCAATCTCTGGCTCTTTTAAGACCTTCTGAGTAGAGTTCACTGCGAATCACATTCCCGATGCCATCCCTTACATCTCCGGCTCTTACATGCTCGATTTCATAGCATGGTGAAATCACCGAACCATCCGGATTCACCCTGAGAAGAAGATGCGGTCTGCACTCGAATCTCTCACCTCTGAGAATCATCTCAAGATATTTTCTCGAATTCAGGATGCACCTGTACTCCCTCTTCAGTCTGAGAAGCTTTTCCGCACTCTTTCTGAGAGCCTCTCTGCTGAGAGATGGACATCCATCAAAATAAGGAGAGACCGGCTCAAAGGAAATGCCCACTCCAAGTTCATCTGCGAATCTCACAAGATCTTCAATCTCATCAAGATTCTCGCCGTGAATAACCGTGTTCAGAGATATCTCGTGATTCTCAGCTGCCCATCTCAGAACATCGAGAATCCTGGGGAGAGCGTCAACTCCGGTTATCCTCATGAACTTCTCTCTGGAAAGAGTGTCGAGACTGACGAATATTCTGTCGGCTTCAATTTTCTTCTCTCTCAGAAGCAGTCCATTTGTGAAGAGAATTGTGTAGAGGTCCAGTTCCGATGCAAACTTAAGGATTTCCGCGATGTCCTTTCTCAGAAGCGGTTCGCCTCCTGTTGCCGTGTAGCTCGGAATTCCCATCCCGGCTGCCTCTTCAAGCATCCTGAAGATTTCATTGAGAGCAAGCTCTTCAGAGCTTCTTCTCCAGTAATCGCAGTAATGGCACCTCATGTTGCATCTGAAGGTCACCATGTGAGCCAGGCTGAGCGGAATTCTCTTTCCTGAAAGATTTTCGGCGATGAACTTCAGAGCTCTGAGAATCACAGAGGAAGATAAGAGATGGAGAAATAAAAAGTTTTGATATGCCCCGTGACGATAGAGTTAAAAGGGCTGTGAGCCATGAAGTTTCCGATGAGTGAAATGAAGATAATAGCCGGACCATCCTCTCAGGTGCTCTCGAAAAGGGTTTCGGATCTCACGGGATGGAAGATGGCTGATGTTGAATACAGAAAGTTTCCGGACGGAGAGTCATATTTAAGAGTTAAAGAGGAGGTTGAGAGAGCTGTTATAATTCAGAGCACAAGGAGAGATGAGGACATAATTGTTCTCCTTCAGCTGCTGGATGCATGCGAAGACGCTGAGAAGCATGTCATAATCCCGTATTTCGGCTATGCCAGACAGGACAGGAGATTCAGAAGTGGCGAACCCGTAAGCTCGAGGGTGATTGCTTCCCTCATCAATGCGGATTCGGTTGCGGTCATAAACATTCACAGCAGCGAAATTCTCGGCTATTTCAGATCTCCTGTCAGAGAGCTCGATGCCTCTGAGGAACTCGGAAGGTACATAGGAGCGATGGAGCTGGAAGACCCAATTGTCATCTCTCCGGATTACGGAGCGGTTGAGCTGGCTGAGAAGGTCTCCAGAACTGCTGGATGCGATTACGGAGCTATGAGAAAGGAGAGATTCGGGGATGAGGATGTCAGAATCTCCGCGGATGACCTTGATGTGAGCGGAAGGGATGCTGTGATTGTTGATGACATCATCTCGACAGGAGGAACAATCAGAGAGGCAATCTCAATTCTCAGGAAAGGAGGAGCGAAAAGGATTTTTGTCGGGTGCATCCATCCCGTTCTCGTTGGGGATTCTCTCAGCAAAATCTACAGAAGCGGTGCATCCGAGCTCTTTGCAACCGACACAATTGAAAGTCCTGTCAGCGTGATTTCAGTTTCAAAGGTCATCACATCCTATCTGAGGGAGCTCCATGATTGAAATTGACGGCTCCTACGGAGAGGGAGGCGGACAGATTCTGAGGGTTGCGGTTGCGCTGAGCGGAATTCTCGGAGAGGACATCAGGGTTTACAACATAAGGAAAGGGAGAAAGAACCCGGGGCTTGCTCCGCAGCATCTGAGAACGATCAGAACAGCTGAAAAGCTGTGCAACGCCGAGGTTAAAGGGGCTGAGCTCGGTTCAACCGAGATCATTTTCAAACCGGGAGAGATTGAGAGGGTGAGGATGAGCGCCGATATAGGAACTGCAGGGAGCATAACCCTTCTGCTTCAGTGCATCCTTCCGATGATGATGGTGAAGGGAGGAGAGCTCACGGTGAGAGGCGGCACGGATGTCAGATGGAGTCCAACTGTTGATTACTTCAAAAACGTCTTTCTGAGAGCTCTGAGTGCTGATGTTCATCTTGAGGTCAGAAGAAGGGGTTTCTATCCTGCCGGGGGAGGAGAGGTTTTCGTAAGGGTGGAGCCCTCTGAATTCAGGGCTCTGAGAATAATCGAGCCTCTGAAGGAGAGGATCAGGGGGATTTCGCTGTGCGGAAAGCTTCCAGCTCATGTTGCAGAGAGACAGAAAAGAAGTGCTCTTGAGGTTCTCGGAGATGCAGAGATAGAGGTTCTCCGTGTCGATTCACTTTCTCCGGGAAGCTCCATAACTCTGTGGAGCGGTTTCAAAGGAGCATGCGATCTCGGAGAGAAGGGAAGACCTGCGGAGGACGTTGGAAGAAAATGTGCAGAGATGCTCAGAGAGGAGCTCTCAAGCAGAGGAGCTGTTGACATGCATCTTGCGGATCAGCTGATTATATACATGGCTCTCGGAGGCTCCTCCGAGATCACAACATCAAAAATCACGAACCACACAAGGAGTTCAATATGGGTTGTCGAGAAGTTTCTCGATGTGAGATTTGAAATAGAAGAGGAGGAAAGGATGGCCAGAATCACGTGCTCTCCTTTATGAGTCTGAGATACTTCGGAGGAATTTCCTCGGCTAAAGCAATGTCCTTTGTTGCCTTCATTATCCTTATTCCGTCCTCCTGAGCTTTTCTCGCATCCACCTCTATTATCACCGGAGTTTCTGACCTCAGCGAGCCCACCTCAATTGCCTTCTCAAGAGTTGTGCTGAGATGAACATATCTCTGCTTCACCGGCTTCAACCCGACTTCAAGAATTCTCTCGGCTTCCTCCTCATTGGAACCGTAGTAAAGTTTCTCAAGATCGTTATCCTCGTAATCGAGCTCAACATTCACGGAATGCCCGTATCTCGCTCTTATCATGTTCTTCCTTATCTCATATCTCCCCTTCTCATCAGAGCTGACAAGCGCGATTATGTGCTTCTTTCTGACCCACCTCATTTTTCTCGAAAGAGCTCTTGCAAGATAATCCATATTGACCCATCCCTCAGGGGTCATCCGTACTCCAAATCTTTCGGGAAAGTGTCTCAGAACTCCGGAGAGGAGCTTGCCCAGCCTTACAGCTTTCTCCTCATCCATAATTTCAATGCAGCTCTCACACTTCCTCTCCTCGGCTCTGTAATACCCGTGATTTCTGCAATACCAGACCTTCCACATGCCTTCAACCCTCCTTTGAGATTCTTTCAAGTGCTTCTGCAAACCTCTCAACCTCCCGGAGAGTGTTGTAGATGGCAAAGGAGGCTCTCACACATCCTTCAAGATTGAGATGTTTGAAGAGGAGATGAGCACAGTGCTTCCCGCTTCTCGTGCAGATTGAATAGAGCTCATCAAGAAGAATCGACACATCATGGAAGTTGAAGTCACGAAGATTGAACGAGACGATTGAATGAGAGTCTTCAGGACTTATGATCTCGATGCCCTCAATCTCCGAGAGCCTTGAAATGCATTCAGAAGTCAGAGTTCTCAGGTGCCTCTCAATTTTCGCAACGCCAACTTCCTGGATGAGTTCGAGAGATGCGCCGAGAGCGATGACTCCTGGAATGTTTGGAGTTCCAGCTTCAAATTTCTGAGGGGCTTCGAGAAGCCTGAAGCTCTGCTCATCAACATCTTCAACAATTCCACCTCCGAGATAGAGGGGCTCGTATCTTTCAGGTTCCCGGATATAGAGAATTCCAGTTCCCTGCGGTGCGAGAAGTCCTTTATGGGCTGAAATTGCCATGAAATCGCATTTAATCCTCTTCAAATTTATCTCAACAGTTCCGGCTGTTTGAGCTGAATCTATGAGAACGGGAATTTCATAGGAAGATGCCAGCCTGCATATCTCCTCCACTGGCTGAAGATTTCCCAGGACATTTGAAGCATGAGTTATGGTTATGAGAGAGGTGTCGTCCCTTATTGCTCTCTCAAGATCCTCGAGAGAGATCAGAAAGTTTCTTGGCTTCAGGAGAGTTCTCTCACGTGAGAAGAATGGCAGAAGATTTGAATTGTGCTCCATGACGGTCGAGATGACATGACCCTGAGGTATGAGATGAGAGACCAGATTGATGGCTTCCGTTGTGTTCCTCACAAAGACTATCTGCTCGGGGGATGCATTGAGAAAAGAGGCAACCCTCTCGCGAACCTCCTCATATTTTTCAGTCGTCCTCTGAGAAAGTCTGTGAGCGCTTCTCCCGTAGTTTGAAGAATACTCGGTGAAGAGCTCTTCCAGAGCTCTCAGGCATCTCAGAGGTTTCAGAGTCGTTGCAGCGTTATCGAAATAAATCACCTTCTTCGCAAGCGGAAACTCCTCTCTCAGCTCCTCGACAGAGACCATCAAATGTAGTTGGAAGAGATGTTTAAAAAGTATTTTCTTCATGAATGAGAGGATGGAAAGAGTTATTAAATGAGGATGAGGATTTGAGAGCATGAAAGCTGAGCTCAGGGTTGATGGAGAGAGCATTCCGATGAATGATTTCGTTCAGAAAATTACCGGAAATCTGATTGAGGCGCTCCTCAAATCCCTTCACGGAGTGAAGGAAGAGTGGAAAGAGGTTGAGCTGAGAGTGGAGAGATGATCGCAAGGCTGAAGAACCTTCTTCTAACCGAGGGAGTCTCTCCGGAGATGGAACTTGAGAGCAGGAAAGGAGGAGCTGGACCTGTAGGAAGCTATCTGATTCTTGAAAACTCCACGGTGAATTTCAGGATAAACAGGAAGAGCAGACTGAGGCTCGTGAGGGAAGATGGAGAGTACAGCCTGATTTTTCAGAACACGAGAATTCCGGTTAGAGTTCCTGAGAGACCGAGATTCTATGATGAGAAAATCGGAGATCTCCCGATGTGGATGATCGCAAGAAGACACGGAAGAGATGTTCTCGCCTCAACTGTTCTTCAGAGATGTCATCTGAAGGAGCTGGGGAAGGGTTGCAGATTCTGCGGAATAGAGCTCTCTCTGAAAGCAGGAGAAACAGTTGAGATGAAGACTCCAGAGATGCTTGCCGAAACTGCGAGAGTTGCGAAAGAATACGGAGATGCGAGCCATGTGACCCTGACAACAGGAAAGTTCAGGGATGAGAGAGAGGAGATCAGGGTGATGAGTGAGGCTGCATCGAGAATTAAGGAGAGCTCGGGAATGCCGGTTCATGTTCAGATAACACCTCCTGAAGAGATCGGGCTTCTTGAAGAGCTTGAATGCGACACTCTCGGAATTCACATTGAGAGCTTCGATCCGGAAGTTCTGAGAAAATTTGCTCCCGGAAAGTTTGAGATGAGGGACAGACTGATTAAATCTCTTGAGAGGGCATCGGAACTCTTTGGAGAATCTCAGGTAAGCACATTCATAATCCTCGGTCTCGGAGAGGATGTCGGGATGACTCTTGAGGGATGCAGAGAGATTCTTCAGCTCGGAATCATCCCGTATCCGGTTCCATTCAGACCAATAAGAGGAACCGAAATGGAATCGCATCCTGTTCCTTCTCCAGAATACACGGAGAAGATTTTCAGAAGCATAGCCGAGCTGATGAAAGATTATGGAGTGAATCCGAGAAGAAATCTGGCTGGATGTGTCAGATGCGGAGGTTGCTCCGCAATAGAGGAATATCTTGCGGAGGTGTGAGATTGCTCAGCAGAGAGGAGATAATGGAGAAAATCGGAAAGAAACCGTGGGTATCTCCCTATGAGCGTATTGTGGCTGTTGCAGATGAGGAAAACGGAATAATTCAGCTCTATGAAGATCATGCCCGCGGAACATGCTTCGGAGGAGCTGCATGGGAGGTCTATCACTATCAGAGAACGAGCGAGCTCGTGATTGAAGCAAAAAGAGACGGTGCGAGAAATGTCTTCACCGTGAGAGCCGGAAGTGGAGAGCTCAGGCTGATTCCATCATTTGCAGGAGCCGGAATAGAGAGAGCCGAGATCAGCGGGGACGAGATAAGGATAACATACGCAGGTCTTGCAGGAGGCGGTGTTGCGGTGGCTCTGGCAAGAGGTCTTGCACCCGGGCCGAAAGGAGTTGAGATTCACTCGATGGGCGGTGGAAAGCAGCTTGGAAGAGCAACCCTGGTATTTCCAAAGATGATCAAGCTCACAGTTGGAGTTGATGACACTGATTCTGCCGGAGAGGGAGCAACATGGGGGCTCTGCAACGAAATAGCATATGAGATATCGGGGAAGATGAGCGGAGTGGAATATCTGCATCACACCATAGTTCAGCTCTATCCAAAAGCTCCGAAGAAGACAACCAACTGCGTTTCGATAGCCCTCACCTTTGCTGTTCTTCCAGAGAAAGAGGAGGAGCTCAAAAAAGAGCTGATCAGGATGTTCAGAGAGAGGAGCTCCTCGGATGAGACAGGAGTTGCATTCTTCAGGGGCATTTTGATTCCGGAGAGGCTGAAAAGCTATGCGGATGAGGTGAGAAGAAGACTTGTATCTCTGGAGGAAGCTGAAAGAGTTGCTTCTGAATGCGGAGTTGAGCTCCATGAGGTAACTGGCAGAGGAGGTTTCATAGGTGCTGTCGCTGCAATAGGATATGCTGAGAGAACCGATGAAGCGGTTGTGCCCGGAGCTCCATTTGAGGAAGATGTGGGAAGAGATTAAAAAAGAGGGGAGGCTGAAGCCTGAATTTGAAAGGTGGATCATCGAGAGATACGGAAAGAGAGGCGAGAGAGCTCTCAGAGCTGTTAAAGAGAGAAGGGTCAAGAGATACAGAGATTATTTCGTTGTCGTTGGAAAAGAGGATGAGTACATCGTTGATGAAGGCTTCTGCACCTGCAAGGACTTTCTTTTCAGAGAAGAGGAATGCTGGCACAGCATAGCGGTGAGAATAGCTGAGGCAACAGGAGAATACGATTATTTTGATGTCTGGTATCAGGATATCGCTGAAATCCTTCCGAGAAGGAGGAGAAAATGAGGGTTGTTGCGGGTGAGGCTCTGAAAGAGCTCGTGAAAAAAGGAGTGGTTGAGGGACTCAGAGGAGAGGAGCAGATACAGATAAACGGCATCGAGCTCACTCTGAACTCAATTTACGATTTCAGCTCAGCAGGACTGATTGATTTTGACAACTCAATGAGGGAGATCTCCAGAGCGAGAGAGGTGAGATTTGAGGAGGAGGTTCATCTTGAGAGAGGAGCCTATAAGGTAAGGTTCAACGAAATTGTGAGGATTCCGAAAAACATGATGGCCATTGCAAGACCGAGGTCATCTCTTCTGAGATGCGGGGCAACAGTTGAAACCGCAGTCTGGGACTCCGGATATCAGGGAAGAAGCGAGGCTCTTCTGATAGTCCTCAATCCACACGGAATAAGGCTCAGAAAGAACGCAAGACTTGTTCAGCTCATTTTCTTTGAGCTCGATGAAGAAGCTGGAGAGTATTCGGGAAGATACCAGAATGAGAATCTCTGATCTTCCTTATAATTTCTCTTTTCTTTTCGAGAGCTTCTCTGAAGGCTTCATCCACCTTTCTCCTCATCTCCTCCTCATCTCTCGAAGCATGAACACCGATGAGCTTTTTCAGAGGCGTGTATGGAGATTCTCTGAAAAATGGCTCAATTTTTCTGACACCTTCCTCTGAGACGAGCTCCACACCCTGTCCTTCTGAGACCTCTCCGGCAATCCCGCACCTCACTCCAGCTCTTTTTATGGCATCCATTATCTCCTCTGAGCTCTCTTCAGGTGCAGTTATCATGAGCATATCAAGAGAGACTCCGAGATAATCGATTTCAAGCTCGTCAAGCATCTGAAGGACTTTCTCATCAACGAGCTCACGAAGCGTTTCCTCGTGAAACCTCAGCTTCAGGGAAGTCGATGACGAGATTTCCCATGCATCCCCACGGATTCCCCCATTCGTGATATCAGTCATCGAATGAATTTTCTCGATTGCTCCGCTTTCAAAAAGTGAGAGGCACGCCAGGAGGAACTTCACATTCATCGTTCTCTCAACAACATCGAAGAAGCCATTGTAGATCGCTGTCGTGGCTATTGTCCCTCCTCCGGCTCCTTCCGTCATTATGATGACATCTCCGGGTTTCGCGAGAGCTCTCGGGGTGAGCTTTCTCACAACACCCACTGCTCCAACGCATCCGCTCATTCTGTCCCCTATCACCATGTCCCCGCCTATTCTCAGCGTGCTTCCGGCAACGACGGGAACTCCTATGAGTTCTGAAACCGCTGAAATTCCGGCAACATGATCGAAGAGCTTTCCGATATCGCCATCATCCGCTATGTGAATGTCTGAAAAGAGAGCAACCGGAATCGCTCCCATGACGAAAACATCTCTCAGAGTTGCTCTTGTGACGTGGAAACCGGCCAAGAACGGGAAATCGCTCAGTCTGCTGTGAATGCCATCAACCGAGACAGCGAGGAGGAGATCTCCAGCTCTCACAACTCCGGAGTCATCGAGCTCAGCAGGAGATATCTCTGCTCTGAGCTCAAGAAGCTCTGCAATCTTTCTGTGAACATAGAAATCGCCCCTTCCTCTGGAGCCAACTCCGAATTCTCCCATGGAGACTCCGGAGCGAGGATATTCAAAAAGAGGTCCTCTTGCATGGGATGAGATTCTCACCTCTGTCAGCACGGCTTCCGCAATCTTTCTTGCTCTCTCCTCATCAACATCCTTTATCTCCATTATTCTCTGAGCTATTCTCTCAACAGCATCCTCATGAGAGAGAAACTTTCTGGCATACCCTTCAAGATCCATCCCTGCACATCTCCACAAAGTTCTTTATGACTCTCAAACCCGATTTACCGCTCTTCTCCGGATGGAACTGTGTGCCCATGACGTTTTCCTTCTGAACCGCCGCATCAAACTCCACTCCGTATGAGCAGGAGGCTATCGAAAATTCAGGAGAGGTCTTCAGATAATAGGAGTGAACGAAATAGAAATAATCCTCTTTTTTCAGACCTCTGAAGAGAGGAGTATCCCTCATTCTCACGAGATTCCATCCCATGTGCGGGGTCTTGACCCCTCTGAATCTGGTAACTCCTCCGGGTATCAGGCCGAGACCCCTGTGATGTCCTCCCTCCTCGCTCCACTCGGCAAGCAGCTGCATTCCGAGACAGATTCCGAGAAGAGGCTTTCCAGAGGAGACAAAATCGAGGAGAGCTCCGATAATTTCTCTGCTCTTCTCAATACCCTCGCTGAAGGCTCCCACGCCGGGAAGGACAGCTCCATGAGCCCTCTCTATTTCCGAAGGATCTTTCGAAATCAGAGGATCTGCGCCAGCATACTCAAGGGCTTTTTTCACGCTTTTCAGATTTCCCAGACCGTAGTCAACAATCACAATGCGCACATTAGAGGGATTCAATCAGAGGAATAAAAAATTAGCGGACAAACCTCAAGACACTTTCCGCAGTGAGAGCACTCGGAGGTTATCCTCAGCTCAGGAGTGAATTTGATCGCATCTCTCCTGCAGTGAGATGCACAGAGAGAGCATCCAAGGCATTCTTCAAATCTCCTGATGGCAGAGAGGATCAGCTGAAGAAGCTCCGGCGAGTTCTCACCATGAACAAGAATTCTTCCGGATTCAGGAAATATGAGAGCTCTTGAATTCCCTCTCTTCAGAACCAGATGGGATGAGCTTCTGGAAACCTCTCCGAGAGGTCTGAGAGCTTCCAGAATCTGTTCTGGAGGAGAGGAATGAATTCTCTCCTCCAGAATCCTGTCAAAGCATCCGGATTTTCTCTCCTTCCTCTCATTTCCCTCATATCTCCAGAGACCCTCCGAGACCCATCTCTCATTCTTTCCAGCTCTCTCCGCATATTTCCTGAGCCAGGAGAACCATTTTTCATGAAGCTCCGGGTGTGTTCTTCTGAGAAGCTCAAAATCTGCCAGATCAGAAGCAGGACACATCCAGCAGCCTATCCTCTCATATCCGAGATCATAGAGGGGATTGTAGGGCAGATTTTTCCAGAAGATGTACAGCCAGATTTCAAGGGCATTCCAGTTCTGAACAGGAGATGCCGATATCTGATTCCCCATCCAGAAGTTCTTCCAGACTCTCCCGCTCAGATATCTCACCCTCGACTCATATTTCCTCTGGCCTATGAAGCTCAGAGAGGAGGAGAAGTTCTCCTTTATGAGCTTTGAAAGGGGAGCAAGCTTGCAGAGCTTGCAGCACCATCTTCTGTTCACCGAAGGAGGTCCGAGCTTCTCGAGAGCCTTCCAGAAGAGGTCCGAGGACGCTGAGAGGAGGGGCTTCTCAAAAAGCTCGGAGATTCTGCGAACATGTTCGACAGTTTCCGGAAACTCAAGACCGGTGTCGACGAAGAGAATCGAGTAGTCCTCAAGAGCCTGATCAACAAGCGCAAGAGTTACGAGACTGTCCTTACCTCCGGAATAAGAAACCGTCACCGGAAGAGAGAACTTTCTGGAGACTCTCCTTATGAACTCTATCGCCTCCCTTTCGAGCTCCTCGAGTCTTGTGAGATTTGCTCTGATCACATCCTTCAGAGATGGATCTCTTTCAGGCCTTTTTCTTCCGAAAATTCCTTTATGCCTTGTCTTCACGAAAACCCCGCTCTCAAGATCGTCCTCATCTTTCAGAGCTCTTCCGGTTGCAATCACTCTTCCGGAGCACTTCACGATGACCTCCTGATTTCTTCTGACCCCTTTAGCCGAGAGAACCCCTCTCGCCATGACATTTGCTCCCCTGAGGATTGGTTCGAGAGCTCCCTCATCAACCTCAACTATTCCCTTTGATGCTCTCATCCAGGTTGCTCCCGGAATTCTGGGAAGAAATTCAAAGGAGCCGTTGAATCTGAAGTTTCCGACAACCTCGCCATCAATGATGACCTCGTCCATCCTGTCCTCGTATGAGACTCCATTTAGAAGAACAACTTTCTTCGAGATGAGCTCCTCATCTCCGAAGTTCTCTCTGAGGGTCTCCCTCAGAAGCTTCAGATCTCCGGAGAGAGCGATTCTCACATCTCCGGGCGGAGAAATCTGAACCTTCTTCCCCTCGTTTCCGCAGAGATCACAGTGAGGAGAAATGAGC
>JACIWD010000101.1 GCA_014361165.1 Candidatus Mnemosynella bozhongmuii | reverse complement strand
TGAAGGGGTTCCGAGGAGGATGTATTATTTGATACTCTATTCATTCATTCTGAATTTTCTGAGAAAAGGAAGAAAAGTCTATGACATTCCAACTCTCGGAACCGACAGAGAGGATGTGATAAAAGGCTTCATGCCGTTCGTGAAAGAGGAGGAGCTGGAGAGGTTCATATGGATTGAGAGGGAGTGGGGCAGAGAGAGGCTGAGAGGGGAGGAGGCTGAAGAAGAAGCTGAGATGACCTTTGAGCTTCTGATGAAGGAGAGGGCTGGAAGCTATGAAGATCTTCATGTCACCGGAGTTGACTCGATTTACTCGAGATATGAGAAGGAGGCACTCAGGGTGATTGAGCAGATGGAAATCTTCATTAGAGAGAGCAGGGGTCTCGGAATTTTCATAGCAAAACCCGGATGTCCAATTCTCAGAGAACTCTCCAATTTAAGCGACTTTCACATAAAGATGGAGAATGTCTGCGGAGTTCCAGTGATCAGAGGACTGAAGCCGAAGACGCAGTATTATGCGATGCTCGTTGACCTCTCGGAAGGATTCCCGAGGTTGAGGTTTGAGAAGGTTGAGTGACCTCGATTGCCTCCAGCATCTTTCTTCATACCCACGAAGAAACCTCATTGCAGCTCTCTCAAAAAATGGAAAACGAGCTCACCATCCGTGAACGTATTTTTCCATCCTCCTCCTGTCATCTTCGGTGAAGGGCATGTTGGTATAATGTTGAATTGCCGTGAGGAGCGTGTGTCCCTGGCTCTGGATGATCTCGATCTGCCTCTCAGGATAGCAGAACACGAGCCAGCTCTCCCAGGTCTTTCTCGTTGTCTTCGCTCCGAGACCCGCTGGATCCAGGGAGGCTCTTCTTGCCCATCTGATGAGGTTCTCCATCCACACATGAGGGTCCGGAAGGGGCTTGTTCTCGAAGAAGAATGGGAGAACCGTTTTCCCCATGAGGCTCAGCCTCACCCATCTCTGCCTCTGTCTCCTTTTTCTCTTCTTCTTCATCTCCGGAATTCTGATGAAGTTCCCGTCGAACCACTCGGGATGCTCCTGAAGTCTTCTCGCTTCCTCATACCTCAGACCGGTTAAAAGAAGAACATCGAGGTTCAGCCTGTTCTCCTTGCTCCGAGCTCCCTGCTTCAGCATCTCGTATTCCAGAGGCCTCAGAATCCTGAAAGGCCTCTTCCTCTCCGGTTTCCTCTCTTTGTACTTCGGGTCATCCGGAGCTTCAATCAAAATTGGATGAAGGCTGTTCTGCATGCATTTCTTTGAAGAAATGGATGGTTATAAGGCTGAAAAAACTCGTGGGTGTGGATTTTCGGCTTTCTCGAAGGAGTTTTCGGCTCATTACCATACATTTCTAAGTATAGAAATGGAGGGTGAGATCTTGACTGTTGAACGCTTCAAAGGAGTTTGTAAAGGGAACTCCAAAAAATATTATCCCGAAAGATTCCATAGATAAAATAACCAGAGTCTACGAGAATTTTGAAGAGGTTGAGAACTTCAGCAAGATTATAACAATCGAGGAGGCGAGAAAGAACGACTACAACCTCAGCCCATCGAGATACGTCAGTGTTTTTGAAGAAGAGCAGTACAGAAACGTGGACGAAATCCTTGAGGATTTGAAAGTGCTTTCAAGAGAGGAGAAAGAAATTGATTCAGAGCTGAACGAGATACTCGTAAAACTTGGATTTGAAGGATTTCTGAATTCCATGGCAGAGAACTCTTAAATAGACTACACGCAAATAATCTTTGAAGGTGTTGTTATATGAGCGAGATAACTCTCAGGCTCAAAATACCAGACGAGATTTTGAAGCAGGTGGATTTGAATAAAGTGGTTGAGAGAATTGAAAGAGAAATCATGCTCGAATACAATTTGAAAAGGCTTCATGGAAAGTTCAGGGACAAGAACCTTAAAAGGTTGCTTGAAGAGGTAGAGGAAGAATGGGGGATTTGAAGGCATTTGTTGACAGCAATGTTATCATCAGCCATCTTGAAGGGAAACTGGATTTGTCTGAGCTGAGGAGTAAATATGCTCTCTGCTCAAACGCCATTGTTTTCAGCGAAGTTTTCATGGTTTATTTGAAAGCAATTACTGGGAAAAAGAGCTACGAATTGAAGAAGGGTCCAGAACTGATTATTGAAAGGAAGGATGAGCTCGAGGAACTATTCATGCTCTTTGAGATTTTTGAAGAGCTGGAGATAAACAAAGAAGTTAGAAATCTGGCTTATGAATTTGTTAAGAAATATGGCTTATTGCCGAATGATGCTCTGATTCTTTCAACCTGCAAGTATTATGGAATAAAATATCTGATTTCATTTGATGGCGATTTCAGGAAAGCATGCGATAAGGAAGGTATAGAGCTTGTTGGCAGCGTTTAGGTGTTGACGATGAAGACCCTCGATGAATTTTTCGATGAAAGTGGAGAGGATATCACGCCTCCGGTCATGCTTCAAAGGAGGATCTCAGGAGGATGATTGAAGAGATCGATCCGGATGTCATCATCCCTGTGCACCCCGAGAATCCCCGGTGGTTTTCGGAGAATTTTGAGAATGTTGTTGCTTTAAGTGACGGTGGGTTTATCAAAATATGAGAAGAGTGTACTTTGCAACCACTCGCTCTTCCTCCACATGCTGACACATCCCCTTCCTCATCAATCTCTTGAGGGAGGAGCTCCCACAAACGTTCACGACCTTTTCGGATTGTTCCTCGATTGAGGGTTCCCTGCATTCCGCCCCTCCGCGAAGATCCTCTCAGCAAATCACCTCTCTCACCCTCATGCAGAGAACTCAATCTCTGCGGTAGAGGTCCCTAATCTTCCTCTTGAACTTCCCCTTGTAATCGTAGAGATCCATGAAGGTGTCTGGAAGAGATGTGGAATAAAAAATTAAGGGATGGACATTGAAAGTTTTAATTCATGCCGGGAGTGGGATTCGAACCCACGGCCTCCAGATTTCTCAGGACGCCTTCAGGAAGAGCCCCTATGAGTCTGGCGCCCTAACCAGCTAGGCCACCCCGGCATCCCTCTCTAATTAATGAGAGAAGGGATTAATATATATTTTCTCCTCATCACCCGACAAACTTCACCCTCTTCGAGAGCTTTTCCGGAAGTGTCAGAGGCTTAAACGGAAATCCACTGCATTCTCTCTGAAGCCTCTCCTTCAGCTCCTCCGGAGTCATCTCAACAATCTTCGGAGTCTTCAGCGATGACTCGCTCCTCACGGTCACCGAGAGCTTTCCGCTCCTCCGCTCTCTCTCTCCTATCACAGCAACATACGGTATCCATTCCATCGAAGCCTCTCTGATTTTCTTTCCAACCGTCTCATCCCTGTCATCGATATCCACTCTGAAAGAACCAAGGTTCTTCGCAATCCTTTCCGCATCTTCAACGAACTCTTCTGAGACAGGGATCAATCTCAGCTGAGTTGGAGAGAGCCAGGTTGGAAGGGATGGCAGCTCACCTTCCTCACTTTTCATTGCAGCCTTCTCAAGAAGGGCGTAGATGCATCTCTCTATGGCTCCGCTCGGAGAGCAGTGGAGGATGATCGGATGTTTTCTCTCCCCATTCTCATCAACATAGGTTATTCCGTATCTCTCAGCATTTTCAACATCTATCTGCACAGTTGAGAGAGCAGATGCCTTTCCGAGGGCATCCACAAAATTGAACTCGAATTTGAGGGTGAAATAGAAGAATCTCTCATCCCACATCTCCACAAGAACAGGCTTTCCTATGATTCTCTGAAGTTCATGCACGAATTCCGGGTTTTTCTCATAGAAAGCTCGATCAAATCTTATTGCAACCTCATAGTCCTCCGGAGAGAGTCCAATGTCTCTGAGAACTGAAATGGATAAACTGAACTGTTTTTTGAACTCCTCCATTGCCTCATTCATATCTCTGCAGAGGGTGTGCATGTCAGGCATCGTAAATGCCCTCAGCCTTCTCAGACCAACGAGCTCACCCCTCTGCTCCCTTCTGAAGGAATATCTCGTCAGTTCGAATATTCTCAGAGGAAGGGCTCTGTGCGATATTGTTGCATCGTGCATCATGAGAAACTGACCGAAACAGGCTGCAAATCTCATGAAGAATCTTCTCTTATCAGACTCAATTGTGTACTGTCTTGCCGGAAATCTGTCAAGATACCTCTTCAGTGTTGGATGGTCCATGTCGTACATTACCGGAGTCTCAACCTCCATGGCTCCGTATTCTATGAGCCTTCTGACCACGAAGTCCTCAAGAAGTGACTTGATAAGTCTTCCCTTGGGATAGTATCTGAGATTTCCGGGATCAGAGGCATTCTCGTAATCAGCAATCTCAAGCCTCCTCATAAGCTTGACATGAGGAGGGATAGCATCAACTGCTCTGCTCTTCGAAATCTCATAGTCGCAGAACTTCTTGAGATTTGGATATCCGGAGAAGTCAAATGAATCCGCAGGAATGAGCTCTCCATCCTGAAGTATGAACCAGTGAGACTCTATTTTCTCCTCCTTTTTCAGAGCTTCTGAGAGCTCATCACCCTTTATTGTTCTCGATAGCTCCGAAAGCGGATGACCCTTGCATTTCAGCTCAAATGCCTTATACCATCCAAAAGGAGCTCTCACAGTTCCTTCTCCAAGATATTCTTTCAGCTCTTCAAGCACCTTCACAGCAAACGAGGGATTCGCAAGATCATCGCTGAGATGAGCATAGGGATAGATGAGAACCCTCTCAGCTCCCACCTGCTCCTTTATCTTCTTTATCTCCTCTCCAGCCAGTCTGACGACTTCTTCCGGATTCTTCTCATCCCCTCTTTCAACCGCAGTGAAAACAACAAGGACGTTCTCAGCTTCACCCTCTTTCTCTTCTTCCTCAATCTCCTCCGCAATACTCGTTTTCTCCCTTGCAAAATATTTCATGTGATCCGCGTGAATGAGAAGTAAACGCATGAAATTTCGATTGTAATAACTCCTAATTTAAATCTTTCCTCAAAGAGGTTCACCTATGAGATAGGTTGGCGTTGCCTCCGCAAACCTC
>JACIWD010000100.1 GCA_014361165.1 Candidatus Mnemosynella bozhongmuii | reverse complement strand
GAAGTCCAGGTGGCCGAGCACTTGGGGAGGCTGGGCGTATCGCGGCCGCTGGGGCTGGTCAGGGAGGTGTTCGGCAAGGTGGATCGGGAATTCCCGTTCGAAAAACACATGAAGCCAGCCCCGGGGGCAGAGGGGCTTCTGGCGGCGGTCAAGGGGGCCGGGGGGCGGACAGGGATAGTGACCGGTGACTCGGCCGCGGCCACCCGCCGGAACCTGGCGGCCCTGGGGTGGGAGGCATGGGTGGACGTGGTGGTGGGCACGGACACCTGCCCGACCCCCAAGCCCTCCCCGGAGCCCGTCCTCCAAGCACTGGACCTCCTTGGCCTGCCCCCGGAGCGGGCGGTGATGTTCGGTGACTCCCCGGCGGACCTTGCGGCCGCCCGGGGGGCCGGCTGCCCCGCCATCGGGGTCCTCACCGGGCTGGGAAGGCCCGAGGAGCTCCTGCCCCTGGCCGACGCCCTGGTGCCTGATCTCTCGGCAATCCGGCTCTCAGAGTAACCAAATCC
>JACIWD010000010.1 GCA_014361165.1 Candidatus Mnemosynella bozhongmuii | reverse complement strand
GATTTCGCTGGAGCTTCTCTTTCCCGGTGATGAAATCTATGAGAGCTCGAGAACCACTGCAGAGGTCATCTTTTACGGAGAGGAGCTGAGAATCACTCTTGAAGCTCCGGAGGAGCCTCTGAGGAGCGGAGAGATCGAGCTTCACGGATATGTTGACTCAGGCTATGATATCCCTCTCGAAATATACGTGGATGAGAGATACATAAAAACGATATATGCCTCTTCCTCTTTCACCCTCAACCTCTCGCTGGATGCCGGAGAGCACACGGTTTTTGCTCTCTTCAGAGGAGATGAGCTCTATGAACCGGCAAAATCAAACATTCTGGAGATTCGAATTTATGGTCAGGAGATAGACCATTACTTTCTTTTCGCCCTGATTCTCCTTGCGATTCTCTCAGCAAAGCTGATCCTGAGCGGAAGAAAGGCTGAAAGAGCTGAGAGGTCTGAGGGAGAGAAGATGAGAGCAGATGCTGTCGAAGGGAGGAGAGCTGAGGGAATCTCCGGGAGCTTCAGAGACCTCTACTTCATGCTCCTCAAATCCTACGGGCTCGGGAGAAGCATGACACCGAGAGAGCTTCTCAGAGCTCTTAGAGATGTTCGGTTCAGAGAGGAGCTGAGAAGAGCTGTGAGACTTCATGAGAGGAGTTTTTACGGTATGGAAAAGCTGAAGTCTCATGAAGAGAGAATGCTCGGAAGAGCCATAAGAAGGGTCATCATGTTACTGAGGCGGGGATCATGAAGGTCTCATATCTCATCCTCCTCTCTTTCGCAATCTTCCTGATCATTTCCCCGATTTCCGTTCCTCTATTTCAGTCCACGGCAGAATTCAGCATCTTCAACCAGAACTGGAACGGATGCTCTAAGTTCATCGAAGAAGCGCTTGAGAGCTCATCGGTTCACCCGATCCTCAGCCCTCTCGATTCCTTCGGAATCGGAAGCAGAAGAGGAACCCTTCTGATCATCGGACCGGATCTCGGTTATTCCTCAGAGGAGATAGAGGAGATCAAGCTCTTTCTTCAGAAGGGCGGAACTCTCGTGCTGATGGATGATTTCGGAACGGGAAATCAGATACTCGAAGGACTGAATCTCTCGGCAAGGTTCTCCAGAAGAGACTTCACGGAAATTTTCTATGAAGGAAACGGAAGCCTTCCGGAAATCATCAGAATAACAGATCCTGAGCTTTCCAGAGGTGTTGACAGGATAACCCTGAATGTTCCCTCATTCATCACCGGTGCCGAAGGAGAGATTTACTCGAGCAGAATTTCCATCTCATCCGGAAGCTTCGGAGAACGGATCATAATGGCCGAGCTGAGATACGGAGAGGGAAGAATTATCCTCTTCTCGGATCCGAGCGTCTTCATAAACGAGATGTTTCCGCTGAACGAGAAATTCATAGAGAACTTCATTGAGAGGAATTTTGAGGGAGATGTTTATGTTGATGAGGCTCATCATTCAAATTTCAACCTCTATCAAACAGGAACGGTGGTTCTGAAGAGAGAGGTTGACAGAAATCTCCTCTTCCTCGCTTTCTTCTCTGTTGCCCTTCTCTCGATCTTCATCGAGAGCAGGACTCATGATAGAGTGCTCAATTTCATTCTCAGAAGATTTCGAAAGGAGGAGGAAAGTGATTTAAAAACCCTGATCGAAAGTTTTGTGGAGAGAGGGTTTGAGAGGGAGAAGCTGATGAGAATAATTGAGGGGATTGAGAGAGGAAGGAAACTCGGTGATTGGAATGAGAGGAGATGAGATTCTGGAGAGGATTAAAGAGGAGATGCGAAAGGCGGTTGTTGGATACGAGGAGATAGTGGAGATGATGACCGTGGCTCTGGTTGCTGAAGGCCACATCATGCTCGTGGGAATTCCGGGAGTTGCCAAGACAACCCTTGCGAAAAGCTTCTCAAAGGTGACAGGCCTGGAGTTCTCAAGAATTCAGCTCACCCCAGACCTCCTTCCCGCAGATATAATAGGAACGGTTTACTTCAGCATGAGAGAAGGCGAGTTCAGAATAAAGAAGGGTCCGATTTTCGCAAATGTTGTGCTCGTGGACGAGATAAACAGGGCAACTCCAAAAACTCAGTCGGCCCTTCTCGAAGCGATGCAGGAGAGACAGGTGACGATAGAGGGCAACACAATGCGGCTGCCAGAACCATTTCTTGTGATTGCGACAAGAAATCCAGTCGAACTCGAAGGTGTTTACAAACTTCCCGAGGCGCAGCTGGATCGATTCATGATCAGCATGAGGATGCACTATCTCGATGAAGAGGAGGAATTCAGGATGCTGAAGAAGAAGGATGCAGACGATTTCGAGGAGCTCAATCAGAGAATTTCGGCTGAGGAGCTGAGGCTTGCGATTCAAAAGGCCAGAGAGGTGAGGATAAGGGATGAGGTTCTGAGATATCTCCACAGAATAGTCAGACTCACGAGAGTTGATGAGAGAGTTCTCCTAGGTGCCTCTCCGAGAGCCGCAGAGCACCTGCTGAGAGCCTCAAAGGCTCTCGCATTCCTCAGGGGAAGAGACTATGTGATTCCGGATGACATCAAGGAAACCTGCATTCCGGTGCTCTCTCACAGAATAATACTTCAACCGGAGTATGAGTATGATGGTGTGAGGGCCGATGATGTTTTGAGAGGCATTCTGAATAAAGTCGAGGTGCCCGTGTGAAGAGAGAGAGCCTGATCTGGATGATTGCACTTCTTGGAGTCCTTCATTCCTATCTCCTCTCAAACCCATTCGGAGCCATTCTCGGGCTAATTCTCACCATTTACCTCATTCATCACAGAGTGAACTTTCATCCAGATGTCGTGATTGAGAGAAATCTCAGAGGGAATTTCGAAGAGGGAAAGGAGGGCTCGATTGAATATTTCGTTGAGAACAGGGGAAGCGAGATAAAGCTGAAAATAGTTGAGGAGGGACTCAGAGCAGAGAAGCTGGTGGAGAGGCTGAGGGAGGGTGAGAGAAAGGTTCTCCTGCAGAAGGTCTTCCCTGAAGCAAAAGGAGAATTCCCGCTGAGAACTCGGATAAAAGCTCTAAGCCCGAATGAACTTTACTTCAGGGAGATTGCTCTTGAATCAGAAAAAATTCACGTGATTCCTTCTCTGGAATCGATAAAGGAGGGGATGGAGAGAAGGGTGAGGAGCAGAAGTCTTCTCACCAGAGGTTTCTCCGGACTCCAGTCACTTGAATTTGATGAGCTGAGAGAGTATCTTCCCGGAGATGACATGAAGAGGATTGACTGGAAGGCATCCTCCAGACTGAACGAGCTCATAGTCCGGGAGTTTCTGAGAGAGGAGGCAAGAGACGTATACATCATCCTCGACATGACCAGAGAGATGAGAAAGATGATAAGAAGGGCGAAAATAGACTATGCGGTCACCCTCCTTCTTTACTTGGCCTCAGCGCTTCTGAAGAGTGGAATAAGGGTGGGTGTCATCGGTTACAGCGAGAAAAGATTCACCTTCATCCCTCCTTCCGGAGAGAGAGAGCAGATTCAGAGAATTCGCTCTGAGATAAGATTCATGAGAGAAGCCGGATTCCTGAGCTTGAAGCCATCGCTATCGTCTCTGAGCCAGAGGACAAAAGCATTCCTGAGGAAGATCAGAGGAGATGAATTTGAGAGAGTCATCCTCAGCCTGAGATCACCATCAACCCTCGTGATCATCACTGATCTCATGAGCTACACCTCCAGAATCTTCAATCTGATCAGCAGAATCGGAGAGAAACACAGAATCATAATCCTCTCCCCAAATCCTGTTCTCTTCTATTCAGGAGAGATGAACGAGGAAGTGCTGAGAAAACTCTACGAGAGCTACATTGAGCGCGAGAGAGTTCTGAAGAAATTCAGACGCAGAGCTCTCGTCCTTGATCTCGGACCCGAGGATTACGAGGAGGTTCTCAGAGAGGTGGAAATATGATCTGGATGGTGATTGCGATAATCTCGGGAGTGATGCACGGGGTGGAGCTCGTTGCAGTTCTTCCCGTCATCTACCTCCTTGCGAGAAAGAACAGAGATCTGGCTCTGATTTCCTTCTTCCTCTATTCCTCTCTTCTGCCCTTTCAGCTCAATCTTTCGGAGATTTTCTCTGGAGAAACTCTCGAAGCATCGCTCTCACTCGGAATACCCTCTGTTATGGTTCTTGATGAGATTCTCCGGGAAAGTGAGATCAGAGTGAGGCATCTTCCCTTCATTCTTCTCGCCCTGCTCGGATTTCTGAATGCCTTCTTTCTCACTCTCTCCGTGATTCTCCTCATCTTATCTGAGATGAGACCTGAGAGAGTTCTGAGAACTCTCAGATCTCCTCCCATGATCATTTTCCTCCTGACTCTGATTATACCTTCCGCTGTCCTCTGGAAGATCGGTGCTCTCTACTTCGAGAATCAGATGGCTCTGACTGGAGGGGCCATCACAGCTGCATTTCTGCTCCTCCAGAATGCCGAGAAGGTTGACCTCTTTGAAAGCTCGGAAAAGATGTGAAGCTTTTATGCCTCTCTCCGTGAATCCGGGATATGAAAATTAAAGGTTTTAATTCACGCCCGGATCGGGATTTGAACCCGAGTCGAGGGCTCGACAGGCCCCCATGATAGGCCGCTACACCATCCGGGCTGTCACTCTCATTTCTCATGAAGTCATTTAAAATTTTTTCGTTCTCAGTCCATGCCCCTTTTCCTGAGCTCCGCCTTCATCTCATCCAGAAAGCCCGAGAGCTCTGAAGGAGCTCTCTCGAAGAGTGAAAGGAGGAAATAGGAGGAGAAGGAGATTAGTGCAACCCAGACTCCGGGATAGAGACCAAGCGGGAAGATTGAGAGAGAGTACAGGAGGACTGCGGCACAGGAACCGCTTAGAATGCTTATCAGAGCACTCCACCTGCCTCCGCGCCTCCACACAAGTGCTCCAAGCGCTGACGGAACTGCAGAGAGCAGACCGGCAGAGGAGGCAACAGAGAGCTCAACTATCAGACCGAAGCGGAAATACGAGAATACCAGAGCGAGGAACGCTATTACCGGAATGAGGAGCTTTCCGATTAGAATTTCCCTCTCTTCCGAGATTCCTCCGAGAGCTCCGAAAATGTCCCTCACAAACATTGAGCTCAGAGTTAGAATGATGGAGTTGAGGGTGGAGATTGCTGCTCCGATGATTCCGAGCAGCACAATGAGAGCGATGATGGAGTCCTCTGATGCGAGGAGAGCCGGCATGACCAGATCGGATGACTGAACAGAGGGAAGCAGAATTCTTGATGAGAGTCCTATGAGACCGACGATCAGAGTGTAAATGAGACCGAAAGCTGAGAATCCGAGAATCATTGTTCTCAGGCTCTTCGCATCCCTTGCTATGAACAGCCGCTGTGACACCTGAGGATTTGAGAGAGCAAAGAAGAACCAGGGAACTGTCAGACCGAGAAATTTCATGAAATCCCATGAATTTGCATAAAGAAGCTCGGGATGGGTGTTTTGAAGAGTTGAGAACATCTCAGAGAGACCTCCGACTCTTGAGATGAGGATGAAGAGGAACATCAGGGAGCTTGCAAGCATGATTGAGGCCTGGAGAGCATCAGTCCAGGCAACGCTTCTGAGTCCCCAGAGGGTGAAGATGAGGATTATGACATATGCGATCACAAGAGAGGTGAGGAAATCTATCTCCCCTCCGCTGACGGTTTGAAGGAGATATGCTATTCCGGTGAACTGAACTGAAGAGTAAGGGATGAGCATGATGAGGGAGATGACCGCGAAGACTGCTCCAACTGCTCTTGAACCGTATCTGTCTGAGAGCAGCTCGGCAGGAGATATGTAGCCCCTCAGCTTTCCAGCAATCCAGAATCTCGGAGCAAAGATGAGGAGCAGAATAACAGTTCCGAGAAGATATGTCAGCTCGAAGCCTATTGCTCCGACTCCGGTTGCGTAAACATATCCAACGAGTCCAACCATCATGAACGCGCTGTAAGTCGTTGCACTGTATGTCATTGCAGCTATCACTCCGCTGACACTTCTCTGAGCAATGAAGAAATCAGAGGAGCTTCTCCTCGCAAGTCTCCTTGATAAAAGAGCCACGGATGCTCCGAAGCCGAACCAGAGAAGGAGACCGAAGAGAATTATCTCACTCCTCATCCTTCCACCCCATGGATGAGAGGAATGCCATCACAATTGCAACAACTATTAAAATGCTCCAGAAGAGAATTGAAACTGGAGATGCCTTTCCAGCAAGCAGAGTGTAGGGAACCGCATAGTTCAGAAGCACGAGGAGCGGGAAGACCCATGCGAACCTCATCGAATATACGTTCGGAGATGATACATATAAAGGTTTCGTGATATGAATGACAAGGGAGAGAATAATTGAGGCTCTCGGAAAAGTGGGAGAGAGAGGAATTCTTCAGAGTGAGCTCGGAGAGCTTCTCGGACTCTCACCTTCGACAATCTCGGAGATCCTGAACGAACTTGAGGTTCTGAAGATAATAGTTCGAAGAGAGATCGGGAGAAAGGTTAAGAAAGTGTGGTTAAGGAAAATGGCTCCTTTTCCGCTCGAAAATACTCTCAGAGTTGGAATTCTCAGAGCTTCGGAATACCCGCATGTTCTTCTGGCTCTCTCCGAAATTCAAAATGAGGGAATTGAAACTCATCTTGAGATCTTCGAAAATGCGCTTGATGCAACTTCGGCAGCTGTTTCCGGAAGAATAGATGTGGTTTTTTCTCCGATGATCACACAGCTTGTCTTCTCGCTTGTTACGAGAAGAATGCTGATATGGGCATCCTGCGGTTTTAACGGAGGAGGGCTTGTGCTGAGAGGAGAGAGAATAAGGAGGATTGCAAGTTCAGAGCTCTCGACAATGGAGAGGGTTCTGAGCACAATGGAGAGGATGGAGGATGCGGAAATAAAATACTCGAGAAGTGCAGAAGAGATGATCGGGATGCTTGAAAGAGGCGAGGTGGATGCAATTGCAATATGGGAGCCATATCTGTCGATGATGAAGGAGAGAGGATACAGAACTGTCTATTTTTCCGAGAAATTTGGAGATTACATCTGCTGCACTGCAGGAGTTTCGAGCGAGTTTCTTGAGGAGAACAGAGAAATATTCAGAAAATTCGCAAAGATTTATAAAAAGGCCTCCGAAGAGATTGAGGAGAGATTTCAGGAAGCCTCCATGCTTCTCAGTTCAGTTCTCGGAATTCCGAAGAGAATTGTTGAGGAGAGCATGAGAAACTTCAAGTTTGACTGGAGGATTGACAGAAAGGAGATTGAGAGAGCTCTGAGAAGCACCGGACTGTCTGTGAATGAGAGAAGGATGAGGGAAATTCTTCTCGAATAGCTCAGCGACTCTCCTGAATTCTCCCATCCGGAAAGACGATGAGCTCTTTCAAACTTCCAGAGGCTTTATCAGCAGTCACCTTTTCGAGAATTAGAGAAATTCCCCTGCAGCATGGAACGACCATTCTCACAGCACGGATTTCCTCGTATTGATTCCTCTCAACTATCTCCCTTATTTTTCTTTCATGCTCCTCCATGTCATCGAATTTTGGGCACAGCAAAAGAACTGCACCCTCTTCAAAAGAAGCTCTCACGAGTTCAGGATTTGCAACAGGAGAGCAGTCCGCCATGAAGGTTATTTTACTGGTTCTGAGAAGCGGAGAATCCGCTCTGATTAACCTGAGCTTTACCGGCCACTGAAAATCAACTTCTTCCTCCTCTTCGATGATCTTTATAGCTCCTTTCGGACACTCCTTGAGGCAATCACCTATTCCGTCACAGAGCTCTTCTATTATTCTGGCCTTCCCATCTCTGATCTCTATCGCTCCCTCATGACAGGATGGTATGCAGAGACCGCAGCCATCACACAGCTCCTCATCTATTACCGCCTTTCTTTTTCTCAGCTTCATCGATCTCCCTCCTGATTCTCTCATATGTCTCATCCCCTATGCATTCCCTCGCATAGGGGCACCACTGAACGCACAGCTGAATATCATTGTAAATCACGAACCCGCAGTTCTCGCACTCAACCTTCATCTCATCAGAAAATATTTCAACCTCACTACCGCATTTCGGACAGATTCTGATCTCAAGCTTTGGTCTGAGAATCGACAATGAACCGGGACATTTCTTCTGCATATCATTGCTTTCTCCCGCTCATCTATTTATCTTTTTTCAATAAAAGTGAGCGAAAGTTCGATAAACTTAAGATTTATATGGTAATTGATATAATGAGGATTTGGATGAGAAGAAGAATTGATGAGAAGGATAAAAAGATAATCTCTCTTCTGAGCAGAGACCCGGACATGCCGCAGGAAGAGATCGCCAGAAAGGTCGGACTTTCCCAACCTTCAGTTGCACTCAGAATAAAGAAGTTGAGGGAAGCCGGATTCATAGACAAGCTCACAGGGATGAATCCGAAAAAGATGGGAGTCGTTATGGCAAAGGTTGACGTAGAGACAGATGATTCCAATGCTCTTCTCGAGAACTTTAAAGAGTGCCCCTATTTTCTCTTCGGCTTTGTTGTCTCCGGAAAATACAATGTTTCCATGATTTTCTTCGGAGACGATATCTCAACTCTGGAAACAATAGTGAACAGGCACATAAGAACGCTCGATTTCGTGAAGGATGTTGAGTTCAACGTAATAATAAGATCTGAGGGACAGATAATAGCTCCGATTAAGGTTGGCGAAAGAGAGGACTTTCCACCCTGCAATCCGAAGGTTCTCTACACATGCAAGGAATGCAGAGATCACGGAAGAGGATGTCTTGGATGTCCGATCACCGGTGATTATCTCGGAGAAATTTTCTGAGATGCTCAGAAAGAGAAGATTATATATGAGGTTTCCGAAAGTTATGAAGAGGTGAAATTTAATGGTGTCCATCTCTGAAGAAGCAATAGAAGAGATAAAGAATGTCATGGAAGCGGAAGGTCTGGAGAACTCCTATCTCAGAATCTACATCTCGGGTGTGAACTGCAGCGGAGTTCAGTTCGGGCTTGCTCTTGACGATGAGGTTCGTGAGGGAGACGTAAAAACTGAGATCGGTGGAATAAATGTTGTTTACGAGGAGATTCTTGAGGACTATCTGAAGGATATTGAGATCTCCGTGATTGATACTGAATTCGGGAAGAGATTTCTCATAAAAACCTCTTCTCCGGACTTCTGCGGTTCCTGTGGAGGATGTTAGATTCGATGGGCTCGTAGCTCAGTGGAAGAGCGCCGGCTTCGCAAGCCGGAGGCCCCGGGTTCAAATCCCGGCGAGTCCATCGATCTCAACTTATTTCTTTTCGTTTTTAAAAGGAATTAAAAATATAAATATAATAACAACAAAAATGATTTATCAAGTGAGATGAGATGATTGAGAGCTTCATGAGAAGAAAAGGTTCCTCCCTTCTCATAAGAGGTTCTCCCGGTTCTGGAAAGACTCTGATGGCGCTCTCCTTAATCTCATCTCATGAAGGAGATTTCTTTTACATCTCGACGAGAGTCTCTCCCGAGGAGATTCTTGAAATCTATCCTCATCTCGGAGAGGAGATTCAGAGAATTAAGGTTCTTGATGCATCAAAGGAGATATCTCTTGTTGATGCAACGATGAAAAGATTTCGGAGAGAGGAGGATCAGATTTCGGATTTTCTTCTCTCAG
>JACIWD010000001.1 GCA_014361165.1 Candidatus Mnemosynella bozhongmuii | reverse complement strand
TTGCAGTTCTCTATTTCACGTTCTCCGAGGAAACTCTGGAAGCTCTCAAGGAAATGAAAGTTGAGTTCCTCCTCCTCTCCCTCCTCATACACATAGCAGCTCTTTTTGTCTGGAGTCTCAGGATAAAGGTGCTTTCCAGAACTCTTGGATTTCACGTCGAGCTCAGAAGAGCTATTGAAATAGTGACTTCAAGCATTTTCATGGCTGCCATAACTCCCTCTCATGCCGGAGGAGAACCCGTGAGAGTGGCTCTTCTGACCAGATGCGGTCTCTCTCCGGGAGACTCCAGCGCAGTTGTTCTCGGAGAGAGAGTTCTCGACGGGATATTTCTCAGCTTTCTCGCAGTTTTCAGTCTTTTCTATCTTCAGAAACATCTCCAGAGTCACACTCATCTGAGAGTCGTTGCAATCGTCTCGCTTCTTCTCATCATAGGCAGCATAGGTTTTCTGATACTCTCGGTTGCGAATCCGAGAGCTCCCGAGAGAGCAAAGAGGATTTCAAAGAAACTCATGGACAGATTTGAGTGGCTGAGGAAGAGGGAGGTTATTGTTGAGAGAATTCTCGAAGAGATTCTTAATTTCAGAAATGCGATGATTGTTCTGATAAGAAGAAAAAATCACGGAACAGTTTTTGCTCTCGCTCTTACTGCAATTTTCTGGAGTCTTGAATTCTCAATTCCTTCCATCATAATTCTCGGAGTTGGGGAGCCCGGAGATTTCCTTCTTTCCTATTTCATCCAGGCAGTTTTAACAATCATCCTCATGCTTCCGCTGACTCCGGGGAGCAGTGGAGTTGCTGAAATAGGTTCTGCAACATTCTATTCCATCCTTCTTCCACCTTACAAGCTCGGAATATTCGTGGTTGTCTGGAGATTCGTAACATATCATTTCAATCTGATTCTCGGATCTTTAATGGCTCTGAAGGTTCTCAGAAGTTTGAAGAAGTGGGGAAAAAGCAGCTGAAAAAATCTCAGATTCTCCAGAAGGGATAGAGAAGAAGGAATGCGAAAACCATCAGAATAATTGCCATTATCATGAGAAGCTTCACCGATGAGGCATCTGTTCCGAAGATGATTGGAAATGGCCCTATCATCACTATTCCTCCGCCTCTGACCTCGGCTTCATCCTCATCTGAAGAGCTCATCGCACCGTAAAGGGCAGCCGCGAAGATTATGAAGAAGCCAAGAATTATGAGGAGGAAGCCAAGAAGAAAAAGCTTCTCGGTCATCTCACTCAACCTTTATCCTCCTTCCTCCTTTCGATCCCTTCTTCTTCATGATGACCTCAAGAATTCCGTTGTTGTAGGTTGCCTTTACAGAATCCGGATCAATTTCTGCCGGAAGCTCCACCTTCTCATAGTATCTCCTCTTCTCTCCCTCGCTCCTTATTTCAAGTGTTCTCTCCGTTGCATTGAGCTCGATGTCTTCTTTCTTCACACCCGGAATCTCGGCGATGACCTGGATCTCATCATCTGTTTCGATGACATCCACAAGAGGCCTTCTCTCCTCAATTCCCTTCTCGGGAACTACTGATTTTGTTCCAAACTCTCTTATAACCGGTTCTCCATCCGGTCCAATTGTTATCGAGAAGCCTCTTACAACAGGTTTTCCGCTGAGTTCTCCCTCTCTGATCTCCCTGAACATCTCCTCAAAATCTCTCATCATCTTCTCCATCATCTCATCGATGAAACTGAAACCTCCGAAGAAATCAAAAGGATCCCAGTCATCAGGCCATCTTCTCTTTCTTCTCCATGCCATCTTTCTCACCTCCGTTAAAAATTGGACGGGAAAACTTAAAAATTTCACCTTCCTTTAACGCCTTCCATACTTCCTGAAGAGGTAATAGAGAGATCCAAATATCGCAGCAATTATCAGAATGCCGTAGAGAAAGGCGTAGGAGCTCTCCTCCACAGTTATTCTGAAATCCTCCTCCTCTTCGAGCTGGTCGCTTTTTATTTTCACAGTTACCTTGTAGTCGCTTGCAACTATATCTGCCGGAGGAATGAGTGTGATCTCGAAAGTTACTCTCTCTCCACTCTCAAGCTTGCTTTTGGATTCGGGCGAAATTCTCGCACTCCATCCTTCAGGAGCACTCACCTCGGGTCTGATGTTTGTGAGCAGTGTTCCGCTTCCGGAATTGATGACCGTTAGAGTGATCTTCGCAGACTCTCCCTTCTTTATCTCGTAACTGTAGTAAGGAGAATAAATTGACATCCTGTAAACTCCTGTCAGCTTGAGAGTCAGATTTAAGGAGCTTTCTGAATTGGGAGATCGGGCAATTGCCACGAAGCTGTATTCTCCGGGTTCAGCATCATATGGTGGGATGATCTCGAGATAGAGCTCTCTCGTCTCTCCACTTGGAATGTAGATTTCAGAGATTTCAGCTCCATCAGCACTCTCTTTGAATCGATATCCCCATTCAGAGGGAAGATTCTCAGCTCTGAGAGAATATCTGTCATCCTCCTTTCCGAGATTCGAGATTTCAAGTTTGAAGAGTGGGGATTCACCAATATAGGAGACAATGTAGGGAATCTTGCAGCTCAGAGAGACGAAGTAATCCTTCTTCTCTATCGTTATCACTCCGAGATCGGTTGTTCTTCCGATTTTTATCTCAAAGCTCTCTGTTCTCTTCTCCTCGTAGCCTTCCTTCACTATCTCAGCCCAGTAATCTCCTTTTGGAAGCTCCACGCTAATCTCACCATCGGAAGTGGTCTTTACAACATCAACAATTCCCGAAGAGTTGTAAATCCTTACTTCAGCCCCCTTAACATTCTCTCCTTCCTTGTCAACAACTCTAAGTGTGAGAGTCCCCCTTTCCCCTTCATGAGTCTTCACAATCTTCACATACAGATCAAGTGTCTCTGTCCCAACTGAAATCGTGACGGGATATTCTCCTATTTCCGTGTCTCCCGATGTCTCAATAACTGCGGTGAAACTCCTGCTCCCTCCAGCCGGAATGAAGAGCTTGTATATCCTCTTCCCTCCAGCCTCAAAATAAACGTCCCAGTCCTCAACTCTGCAGTAATGATTCAGCGTGAAGACACCGTCGGTCTCTCCGAGATTCCTGACGGTGACATCGAACCTCACCGTGTCTCCGGCTTCAGCAATCTGTCCGGGATAATCGCAGTAAATCTCAAGCTCGCTCTGAGCCGAGGCTGGAAGAGAGCTCAGGAGAATCGAGAGGATCAGGCAGAAGGCAACACTCCTCCTCATCATCTCACATCCATCCTCATGAATTTCATGTACGCAACTCCGTAGGTCACAACAGGATAGATTATGAGAGCGAGAAGATTCTTCCAGAGGGCTGACAGAATCTCCAGAAGCCCCTCCCTCTTCTCCGCTTCACCGAAAGGAGATGAAGTGTAGTAATAAGGGCTGAGAATCGCGTAGGATATTCTGTTGTAGTTCGATGAAGGGTCGAGAAGATTGAAGAACTCCTGAATCCTCGCCCTTTTTTCCCAGTATTCCCTCATCTTCTCCCG